>NZ_OCMY01000003.1 GCF_900215435.1 Candidatus Pantoea floridensis | reverse complement strand
CATCTGCTGACGGGACTGTATGATGCAAAAATGGATCATGCCCCCGTATTAGCGATTGCTGGTCAGGCAGAATCAACAGCCAGAGGGGCGAGCTATCAGCAGGAAATGAATCTGGATCGGATTTTTTCAGATGTGGCTAATTTCGTGCAGGAAGCGGCGTCTCCCGCTCAGGTGCGTCATCTTATCGACCGGGGTGTACGTATTGCTAAAGCGCAGAACGGTGTGGCTGTCCTCATCATCCCTAAAGATATCCAGGATGAAGAATGGCAGCCGCCTCAACACCTCCATGGTTTCACGCACTCAGGCCGTGGTTATCAGCGACCTAAGGTGCTCCCCTATGAGGCCGATCTGGCGCGCGCAGCTGAGATACTGAACGCAGGTAAAAAGGTCGCGATCCTTATAGGTTCAGGCGCGCGGAATGCTGCGGTAGAAGTGGTACAGGTAGCAAATATCCTGGGTGCAGGCGTGGCTAAAGCCCTGCTCGGAAAAGATGTACTGCCGGACGATGCGCCTTTTGTTACGGGCTCAATTGGTCTACTGGGCACAAAACCCTCGTGGGAACTTATGCAAAACTGCGACACGTTGCTCATGATCGGTAGCGGATTCCCCTGGACGGAGTTTCTGCCAGAAGAAGGCCAGGCGCGGGCCGTCCAGATTGATATCGATCCCGCCATGCTCGGACTGCGCTATCCCTGTGAGGTCAATCTCCATGGTGATGCAACAGAAACCCTTCGTGCATTATTGCCTTTGCTTACACATAAAGAAGACCGTAGCTGGCAAGAGGATATCGCTGTACAGATTCAGGCGTGGTGGAAGCAGATGGAGGAACGTGCCCTTGCGCCGGCAAACCCTGTGAACCCTCAACGGGTAGTGTGGGAAATGTCACCGCAGCTACCTGACAATGCAATCGTGACGTCGGACTCGGGCTCCTGCGCTAACTGGTTCGCTCGCGACTATCGCGTTAAGCAAGGGCAACGTGCCACGCTTTCGGGCGGGCTCGCCTGTATGGGAGCCGCAGTTCCTTATGCCATAGCGGCGAAGTTCGCGCATCCAGAACGGCCGGTGGTTGCTCTGGTGGGGGATGGTGCTATGCAGATGAATAATATGGCGGAGCTGATCACTATACAGAAATACTGGAAGCAGTGGTCTGATGGGCGCCTGATTGTATGCGTGTTCAATAATCAGGATCTGAATCAGGTGACGTGGGAGCAGCGCGTAATGGAGGGTAATCCCCGTTTTGATGCCACACAAGAGCTACCGGATGTAAAATACGCAGAATTTGCAGCCTCTCTGGGGCTGACAGGCATTTACGTTGATGACCCTGAGCAAATTGCCAGTGCATGGCAGCGTGCGTTAAGCGCAGATCGTCCGGTTGTCCTCGAAGTTAAAACTGATCCGGAAATAGCACCGCTTCCGCCCCACATTACTTTTAAGCAGGCGAAAGCCTTCATGTCATCCATGTCAAAAGGTGACCGCGGGACATCACAGGTGATAAAAGATACGGCCAGTCAGCTCTTTTCAAAGAAGAGTAATTAAGATAGGTAGCATGTTCAGAAGCCAGGCCTCTGAACATGCTAATGCAGATACTCATTTCCTCGGTCATTCATGTTCGCTTGTCTCCATCAACCTATCCTCACGCTCCAGGGGCTCAATAATTATGAATCAGTCACACCCGCATTCGCGTCATCTCCGATCCTCTATTAGGGTTAAAGAATGACACATTTGAAGGGAAAGATAATGACTCAGGAATCATTGACCAATGAGCTGGAACTGCTGGATAAATACTGGCGTGCTGCGAATTATCTTTCGGTGGGGCAGATTTATCTGATGAGCAACCCGCTGTTGCGCAACCCCCTTCTGCCTGAGCACATTAAACCCAGATTGCTGGGACATTGGGGTACCACTCCTGGCCTGAACTTCATTTATGCCCATCTGAACCGAATTATCCGTCAGCGCGATCTGGATTTGCTGTATGTTTGTGGCCCGGGCCACGGTGGGCCCGGGATGGTAGCAAACACCTGGCTTGAGGGAAGCTACAGTGAAGTTTACCCCCACATTAGTGAAGACGAAGCCGGAATGCAGCGTCTTTTCAAACAGTTTTCTTTCCCCGGCGGTATACCCAGTCATGCAGCGCCAGAGACTCCAGGCTCCATTAATGAGGGGGGAGAGCTGGGATACTCGCTGTCACACGCCTTCGGAGCGGCCTTTGATCACCCGGACCTTATCGTGCCCTGTGTTATAGGCGACGGAGAAGCAGAAACCGGCCCGTTGGCGGCTAGCTGGCACGGTATCAAATTCCTCAATGCCAGGCGTGATGGGACAGTATTACCCATTCTGCATCTTAACGGTTATAAAATCGCAAACCCTACCATCCTGGGACGCAGCAGTGATGAAGACCTGAAGCAACTCTTCAGCGGCTATGGCTATGAACCACTATTTGTCTGCGGCCATGAACCTGCCGATATGCACAGGCAAATGGCAAAGGCGCTGGATGTGGCTTTCACGAGCATTGCTGAATTTCAGGATGAAACGCGCAACGGGAGTGAACCTATGGCCGTTCCACGATGGCCCATGATTGTCCTTCGCAGCCCTAAAGGATGGACCGGGCCAAAGGAAGTTGATGGAAATAAAGTCGAGGACTTCTGGCGCGCGCATCAGGTGCCCGTTGCTGCGTGCAGGGAGGACGAATCGCATCGTCTGATACTTGAAAACTGGATGCGCAGTTATCAGCCAGATGAATTGTTCGACATAAGTGGCAGGCTTAAACCCGAGCTGCGGGCGCTAGTACCCGTGGGTAACAAACGTATGGGATCATCTCCTTATGCAAATGGGGGGCGTCTGCGACGCGAGCTCAGGACTCCCGACATCTATGATTTTGCGCTTGAGATTGGTCAACCCGGCAGCACCAGTGGTCAGGCGACTGAACTGTTTGGCCGTTATCTTAGCGAGATTTTCAGACGCAACCAGGATAACTTTCGCTTGTTTGGCCCGGATGAAACGGCTTCTAACCGTCTCTCACCGGTCTTCGATGTCACTGACCGTACATGGATGGAACCTATCAAAGATTATGATGAACAACTAGGCCGTGATGGCCGGGTGATGGAAATTCTTAGTGAACATCAGTGTCAGGGGTGGCTAGAAGGTTACCTGCTTACTGGCCGCCACGGGCTGTTTAACTGCTACGAAGCCTTTATCCATATTGTTGATTCAATGTTTAACCAGCACGCGAAATGGCTCAAGGTGACGCGTAAACTGGGCTGGCGGAAGCCTGTTTCATCGCTTAATTACCTGCTCTCTTCCCACGTCTGGCGACAGGATCATAACGGTTACAGCCATCAGGACCCGGGCTTCATCGATCACGTCGCCAATAAAAAAGCCGACATAGTACGAATCTATCTTCCGCCGGATGCCAACACGCTTCTGTGGGTAGGTGATCATTGTCTGCGTACCTGGGACCGCATCAATGTGATTGTTGCCGGTAAGCAGCCGTCACCTCAGTGGCTGGACATGGATAGCGCGATTGTTCATTGTGAAGCCGGCATGGGAGTATGGGAATGGGCCAGTAGTGCGGGTGAACCCGATGTCATTATGGCGTGTGCTGGCGATGTACCAACAATGGAAACGCTGGCAGCAGTCGATTTATTACGCGCCTATCTGCCCGACTTACGCATTCGCGTTGTGAATGTCGTTGATCTGCTTGCAATGCAGACACAAGAACAACATCCACATGGTAAATCCGAGGCTGAATTTGATGCCTTATTTACCTGCGACAAGCCGGTGATCTTTGCTTTCCACGGTTATCCCAGCTTAATTCACCGACTCACTTATCAGCGTAACAATCATCGAAACTTCCATGTGCATGGTTTTAATGAAGAAGGGGCTACAACCACACCTTTCGATATGACCGTGCTGAACGAACTGGATCGCTATCATCTGGCACAGGCAGCGATAATTCATGTGCCGGGGCTGGCTGACCGCCATCCAGAACTACTTGACGATCTTCAGGAACGTATTGCTGAACATCATCGATACGTCCGGGAGAATGGGGACGATCTACCTGAAGTAAAAAATTGGATATGGAAGGGGACTGAATAGATTAATTGGAAGAGACGTCTCCGCATACGAGTAGGGTAAATTTCACAGTCAGTGATTATGCCTTAAATACGTTTAATTATCCGTAATTCAAGGAAGTCAATACTACGTGCTTGACGGTAAGTGTATTATGATGTTTTTATGGTTTATTATCAAAGGATTATTAAATTTCGCAAAATCATAATTATGTTTATATCAGCAGTTTAAATATCTTGGACCGTGGACCTGATCGCCTGGCAGGAAGAAAACGGTGCGCCGGTTAACGGTCACTACCTGCGCGGCAACTTCGGCACTTTTTTGCCAGCAAGTCCTGCAGCATGGCCTTGTCGAGGCTCAGGTCGGCAACCAGCTTTTTAAGGCGAAGGTTTTCTTCCTCGAGCTGCCGCATGTGCTTGAGTTCTGAAAGAGAAATCCCGCCGTACTTTTTCGCCAGGTGTAAAACTTGGCGTCTTAGATGCCCAGCTTGCGACAGACTTCGGGCACGGGCGTACCCTGCTCAGCCTGCTTCAGGGCAAAGACAACCTGCTCTTCGGTGAATCGTGACTTTTCCATCGGCACAAACTCCGCTCGGGGAAGTGAATACCATGCCGGAATTCTGTTTCTGAATGGAGCAGGATTTCGGGTTAGGGTCACTCATAAAGGAGGGGATAGAAGTTAAAAACAATACGCTAAGTCACAAATATGACGGGCTTAAATCTTCAGTATCTTTAGCTTACTTGACTCAACCTATTCTGCTACTGGCATCTGCCTGAGCAGATGCCAGTAGATGATCAGAACACGACCGAATAATTCAGGCCAAAAGTCCTGCCGCGTCCTTTATAAGTATAGAGTCCGGCATCACCATAGGTCGGGCTGTACAACCCCGGTGCGCGTTGTCCCCACGCAGTGGTGTAATCCTTGTCCAGCAGGTTCTCGACGCTAAAGCTGAGTTTTCCAACCGGCAGTGCGTAACTCCCCAGGAAATCAACGGTGTTATAGCCATTAATTTTCTTGCCATCAGCATCGGAAACATCGAAGGTTTGCGTGCTCTGTACCCGCAGATTCCAGTCGCCCGGTGCCCAGTTCAGCCAGGCACTGAATTTAGACGGGCTGGCGCTGTCGATAGTCAGCTTCTCCCATTTTCCGTCGACGCGCGTTTCTGATTTGATGATGTTGAAATTCGAGCCACTGCTCCATTCACTGTCACTGAAGAAATAATCGACCTGACCCTCAACGCCATAAATCCGTCGCTTATCGTCGTCCAGATTAATGGTCATGTCGGTTTTATTGATGCTGATGGTTTTGTCTGAAAGTGAATAGTAAGCCGCCAGCTGTGTACGCAGATTATCACCGGTGAAGCGCCAGCCGAGCTCGTAGGCATCAACTTTAATGCCGTCCAGTTTAGAGTTATTCACGTTAACGCTGTTGGTCAGGTTGTAATGCCCGTTCTCCAACTGGTAGGTACCTGAGCCGTAATATTTCGCCAGATCCGGAATTTCAAAGCCCTGGGAGAAGTTAAACCAAACCTGCTGGCGCTCGGTAATGCGGCCCAGGATCCCCGCGTTTAACAGCAGATTATTGTAATTGGTTGAGCCACCCGGTACGGCGTCAGCCGATGTTGCAATACCAGTGGCTAAGGCCTGCTGCTGGGCGTAGCCAACAAAATCATCCACTTTGTTTTTCGTGTACTGATAACGCACACCGCCGCTTAGCGTGATGGCATCAATGTCATAGCTGGACTGCAGGAAAGGCGCAAGGTTGGTGATGCTGTAGCCCGGATATCGGCCAACGTTATAGGCGTTTTCCAGCGTCATCCCGCCGCTCTGCGCCGCAGTGTTCAGGTCAAAGAACTGCTGATTGGCATCGAAAGTTTCGTGCTCAGCATCGACACCATACGTCAGCGAAAGCGAATCAACGGGCTTGCTGTTTATAGTCAGCTTACCGCCGTAGAAATCCGTCTTCTGCTGTGACGCGCCAATACTGGTTACCCGACCACCGCTGAGAGTGGGGAAGGGGTAGAAAGTCAGGTTTTCATCACGATAGTAAATCTGCGCTACTAAATCCTGGCCGAGAAAATCAGTGTTAGAGTACTGCAGGTTTATCAGGTGGCGTTCAGTGCCGGGCAGGCGATCGGAGTTGAGATTACCAGCGTTATAGGCGTTACCCGAACCGGTCACCGCCGAGAAGTTCTCGCCCAGATACAGCCCGTGCTTACCATCCGATTCACTTTTGAAATATTGCGTGGTGAGCTGCAACTGCTGGTTTTCATCGATGTTCAGCGTTCCGGTGCCCATCAGATCCAGACGGTCCGAATACTGCAGCCCGGTCTGGGTATTATCGATGATCACCTCATCGCCTTTGCCGTCATACCAGCCGCCATAACGCTGATAAGCCACGGACACACGACCGGAGGCCTTGTCGTTACCTCCGCTCACGGCCGCAGCGATATTCTCATCATGATCGTTATGGCTGTTAAAGCCGCTCTTGGTACCGGTTTGCAACTCCACTTCGGTGCCTGCCTGGCCTTTTTTGGTGACGATGTTAATCAGGCCACCGGTGCTGCCGCCGCCGTAGAGTGAGGTCGCGCCGGAAATCACCTCAATACGCTCAATGTTGAAGGGATCGATGGAATCAAGCTGGCGGCTGTCGCTGCGTGATGAGTTTAGGCGGACACCGTCTACCATTACCATCATGGAACGACCACGCATGTTCATACCGTAGTTGGTTCGGCCCTGACTGCTGACGTCCATGCCCGGAATGAGTTGCGCCAGCACTTCTTTCAACTCTTTACCACCCTGAACCTGCTGCTCGATTTCAGCCTGCTCAATTATCCACGTGGTCTGCGCCATTTCCGCAACGCTGCGATGGGCGCGGCTGGCGGAGACGACCAGCTGGTCTTCATTAGGCTCTTCAGCCCAGGCGCCGGAAGAGAGCATCGCCAGCAAACATGGTTTTAAAACCCAGAGATATGGCTGTTTCATTTGTTATTTTTTTCCGATGAAGTGTTCAACATTGAACTGAATTAACGGGTCGTTGACGATCCTGACCATTTACCTCTGGCTGCTGTGTGCGCCATTGGATTACGCCAGGAGTGGTAGTCAGCTCGAAGGGTTCATCCGGATGCGCGCGATTGAGAATGCGTGCGGCACGCCAGGCCATCAGGCTGAGTTGAGGTTCCGCAATGCCCAGGCTTTGCATCCCGACGTTGACGGCGAAAAGGCGATTGTTCGATGGACCGTTCCAGTTAAGCGTGAAATCGGTGTTAATCTGGAAGCTTTCATCCGGGTCCAGCTGCAATCGATGGGCAATGGGCGCAAGAAAAGCAGGGCGGGCTGGACGGTAACCAGTAGCAAAAATCACCACATCGGTGGCCAGCTGTTCTTCCCCATGATCGAGTTGATGGCAAAGTGTCAGGCGCTGATGACCCCCATTCTCTGCAATATGGGTAACCGAACGGGATGGCATTAAATGTGCCCAGGGCTTTTCACGCAAAACCTCAAAGCGGTGGTACATTGCCCGATAGATTGCGAGCAGTGATTCCGTTGTAATGCCGTCAGACGTCATTTTTTGTTCATTCAGCATCTGCTGGCGAGCGCTTTCACCCAAGGTTGAGAAACTCTCAAGATATTCCGGGGTGAAGTACTCATTGGCAAAGGCGGCTTCGTCTAGCGCATTGAAGTTATTTCTACGCGAAACCCAGTTCAGCGCAGCGGGCTGGCCCCATTCGCCTCGGAAGGTATTCAGAAATAAATCGGCACCGCTCTGACCGCCGCCGACAATAGTGACGCGTTTTCCCCTTAAATCTGGCCGGCGAAGCATCATCTCGCTGGCGTGGAAGCAGCGATCGCTTTGCTCTGTGACGCACCCTGGCAGATTTGCCTGTTTACCAATGCCAAGACAAACATGACGCGCCTGGAAACGTTCCTGAGCGGTTTCAACAGTGAACAGTTGAGCCACATCATTGAAACTAACGCAGGTGACCGACTGATTGAATGCCAGATTACTGAGTCGTGTGGCCGCCCAGGCGAGGTAATCAGAAAACTCCTCGCGGGACACTGTGCGTTGTTCGGTGGTCAGAAAACGGTAGAATTTTTTACGCTGTACCAGATAGTTAACGAAGCTATAGCGATTTGTTGGCTCCACCGCGCTCACCAGATCTTTAAGAAAGCTGGTTTGCATGGAGCAGTCGGGCACCATCATGCCAGGATGCCAGGCGAACTGAGGCTTGCGTTCGAGAAAAAGGGAGGTAAATCCTTCCAGCCCTTCAGCCAGTGCAGCAACGCTCAGGTTGAATGGACCAATGCCTATACCTATAAAATCGTACGTTTTCATTTTTCTGACTCCCGGGTGACCAGATAGAGGGGGTTATCAAGATTGATAAGATAATTTGGCAGCATGCGGTTACCGCGGTCATGCTCAGAAAAAGTGAGTTTTACCGGATTAAGGACCACACGAATGATTTGCGGTCTGAACAGGTCGAACAGCGCAAAGCGTTCGGCCATCGCCGGATGCTGGGCCATATATCGCTGAAGAACATCCGCCAGAAGCCGGTAAAAATGCGTTTCACTGATGCCTGATCGCAGAGTGAGACGGGAGATGAAACGCAGCACGGTGACAAAGTGCCCGGTCTGTAAGTCATGGATCAGGTAGTCTGCGCTGAGTCTTGCCGTCACCTCTTTGACGGGTTCAGGCAATGATGCCGCCTCCGGGAAAGTTTTATCGACTAGGCGCATGTCGCCCTGGAAATCCTTGAGCAGAATGCGCTGCGGAATGTTG
The DNA here is from genome assembly GCF_900215435.1 of Candidatus Pantoea floridensis. Lineage (NCBI taxonomy): Bacteria > Pseudomonadati > Pseudomonadota > Gammaproteobacteria > Enterobacterales > Erwiniaceae > Pantoea > Candidatus Pantoea floridensis. Next base: position 172,092 of record NZ_OCMY01000003.1, on the reverse strand, counting down.
TCTTTCATCACCAGCGTGACATTCTGCCCATGTGCAATCAGCGCAACGCCATAACGGCACATCAGGTGATAGAAGGGGATCACCACGACTTCAAACATTCGGATAAGCCAGCTTTCTGCATTCAAATTAGAGCGTGAAATCCACGCATCGATAAGAGGGCGTTCAGCGTTATCCGTTTCCATCAATGCCGCCATCAGCACCGCCTGTTCGCCCTGTTGCAGATAATTGGAGGGGCTTTCTCGCCAGATGACACCCAGCATCTCCTGATAGCGATACGGTGCTTCAGTTAGTGCGGCGTAGCTCCCGTGCGCCAGATATCCTGCGGCCGGTTCTGCCAAGATTTGTGCACCAGAAGCCCGCAGCGTTTCATCTTGTGCAAATTGCTGCTTTAACCAGCCTGACGCGAGTGGGCCTGTGGCAATGTATTTACCCGGAATGCCGCGATAGCAGGAGGTATTATAAATGGTCAGCGGCAGTTTGATATCAAAACGCGCCGGGCGGCTTACATTGGTCAGCGTTCGGAGAGATTGCTGTGCCAGGTAGCTGTCACCAAATTCCCCCAGATCAATTATTTCGCGGCGAGCCAGATAAGGCAGGAAATGAATGGCGATTTTTTGCTGCCACTGCCAAGGATGAACGGGCACGGCTATCCAGTGCCCGTCGAGACTCAATGCTTGCCAGCATTGACGGAAGCGATTTAACTCGGCGTCGTCCATGGCGCTGGCCAGCAATGCTGAGATATCGCAATCCTCATCGTGACACCAAACGAATTTGTCGCGTCGCACAGCAATCCAGTGCAGACGGAAACGGTTCCGATACTCCGGCGCATAGGCACGCAATGCATCAATTCCCCATCCGCGACGCCCTTTATTGAAAATGAACTTAGGATGTCCGCCGAGCAGACATTGCAGTTCATCAGGGGCTAAATCGATCAGGTCTTCGGCGGTCAGCGACTGGCGCGCTTCCTGCAGTTGTAAATCACCGCGCAGTGTTGCGTAGAGATCCTCTAAATGCTCAGCCGTCTGGGCATCGTTCATCTCCAGTACAACGGCCAACTGATGCATCAGGGCATCGGCTTCGGTTGGACCGCCACTGAGCGAGGCTGGATCGATATGAAGCCACCCCCAGATGCCGCGACTTGCTGCAAATTCCCAGCACGCGTTGCCAATAGAAATCGTCCAGCGGTCCGGGCTCTTTTCGATGGCATACAACGCATGCTCATACTCGAGTTCAGCGAGAATCTTGGCGATCATCTCGCGATTAACCTGCTCCCATATCACAAGCCGACCTCCGTAAAGAAATGCTGGCGTTCACTCATTACCAAACGCGAACGTTTGTGAGGGAAGTCGAACTCCTTCAGCGTGTGGTAGCCGGCAACAGGAAGATGGCGGAACAAACGATGATTGTCGTAGCGCGGTTCAGCCACCACGCGTTGGGTGCGCGGTTCGTCGAGAAAAAGATAGTGTGTCAGCCCGCGCAACCAACTACGGATATGGTGCGGGCCGCGCCACCTTTCTTCCCCCACCAACATGTGCAAACCGCGATCATAAGGCTGCCAGCGATAATGGCGACCAATACGATCCTCGGCTGCCCAGTAAACTTCGAAATAGCCAAACGGATGATCGTCAAAGCAGCCAATCAGCGGATAGCAGTAAGCTGAGTCGAGCTGTTTACGCAGGTAGGTTTCTTGCTCCGGCCCGGCCATCTCCCAGAAGGCATTGACGCGAGGTTCGTTCATCCACCGAGTCAGGCACGCGGAGTCCTGTGTGACATCAGCCACGCGGAAACTGAGTGTTCGCTTAATTTGTGGATCGTAACGGCGATATACCTCGCCTTCTGGACGAGCCGGACGCACGGGATAATACAGCTGGCGTTCCTGTTCAAATTGCATCTTGCCGCTGGTAACCCGGTGCTCGCCGCAGCGCCAGACTGGTAACTGCCAAAAGGTTTCACGTGAGAAGTAGTCGCCGTGGATAGCGTCAAAGAGTTGCTGCGCCTGAGGTTCGTGTTGCCACTGTTCCCAGGGGAGGTGAATACCATTGAGGTACGGTGCAGCAACCAGTAACTGGTCGACGGCATCGACAAGCCAACCGGACGGAATAGACGTGACAAGCGGTAAAGATGCGCTGTTATCCAGCCCGAGCAGTAACGGTAAGGCCTGTTCCGAAAGTGTGCAGTGAAACCCCTGATTTACATGAACAATATTTGCCTGTGGCATCATGCATTCTCCCTGTAAAACGGATTCTGGAAATCGAAATAGATCACCGCCGGATTGACGATGGTGTTTTCGTTATGATCGTGGAGGTAGCAATGGAAGTTGCCCTTGCAGTTCCAGTGTTTGCTATCGAGCACGTAATCGAGGGTGCGCGTATCAATGACGTGGTTACGCAGGGCAGTCAGCTTGTCGCGGACCTGATCCATAAGGTGCCGTTCAGTGGCAAAGCCAGCTGCGCCAAGCGCTGCAGTGACGGCAAGGGTTGAGTTCACTAACAGGTAGTAAGGGAAGTAGCGCAGCACCTGCTCCCGACTGAAGCGGTTTTCTGCGTCGGCTTCGTCAATGTCAGCAAGCCAGTCGCTGGCATTGTCTGTAAAGCCGCTCCCCTGGCAGTCTCGATACAGCAAGCCGATGGGGAGATCTTCCTGCATTTCTACCAGGATATTTTGCTGATGCGCCAGCAACACGAGGCCGAAGTTGGCTTCAGTGCTGAACAGGGGAAGCAGCACGTGATCGCAATAGGCATTTAACCAGCATTGCGCCGCTTGAGTTAATGACAGTCCCAGTCTGATGCTCAGCCTTCTGACTGCCGCGGCCAGCAGGCTATCCCCCCCATCAGGCGCAGCCTGGGTCAGGCTGACCAGCACATTGGTTTGTGTTGCTGGCATGTCGAAAAGCAGGTTTACGCGAAGTGCCATCAGACTCTCTTCCTGGATGGCACCCTCTTCATTCCGTAACCCGGCCCAGCCATCTTCCTGCATAACCCTCATGGTGGGATGTTGCAGCTGCAAAGCCTGCCAGCGTGCTGTCTGAGCAAGGCGAGCAAGACGCATTCCGCGTTTCACCTCCTTGACTGACAAGGTCCGTACAGAGTTGGTCAAACGAACGCTAAGCGAAAACTTGATCATGTCGTTGCTGGCGGGGGAATAAAGCGAGCGTGATGAACTGGTGGGAAACCAGCTACTACCGGCCTCACCTAAATCCGACACTGCACCGTGAGTAACCAGCTGCTGGCACCAGGATTGCGACAGCAAATGTTGTGCCTGCCAGGGGTGCATCGGTACCAACCAGTGTGTATCAGAAAAATGGTGCAGCAAGCCCGGCGCATTCTGGGCGGCAATGCGCAGTAATCTGGCGCGTAGTGTCAAACCGAGGCTTTCACCGGCAATGTACTGGCATTCAACAGATAACCAACGCAACGGGAATCTAGACCCAAATTCAGGAAGGTAGCGGAGTGCCTCAGCGTCATTGAAAGGCTCATGCGATTTTGGCGCAGGATGGAATGCATGTCCCACAAGGAGGGCCTGTTCAGCGTCGGAGAAAGCAAGAGGTCTTAACCGTAAATCAGACCAGCGATGACGAAGTCTGATGGCCTGCCAGGTATTGGTATGACTTGCAAGCACCCGCTGCTGGAACCGCTTGATGACGTTCCTGTTCAATTCCGTCCGGATTGCGGGTTTTTCCAGGATCAATGACACCCAGGTCTGGACGTTAACAGGTTCACCCTCAGGGGACGAATGGCTGATGAGCAGGGCAGGGAACTGATACTGATGATGCTGTGTTGGAGAAAAATAGCGCAGTGGAAAAGAGAGGGAATGAGATGACGATAGCGGGAGGTGAATGTGTTCTTTATGACCTGGGAGGGCCTCTGATACATGCTTCCAGTCACGAGTTTCCCGGAAAAGCGCATTAAGAAAGCACTGTGCCGCCACGTCCACATCCGACGACTGGGGTATAGGATTCATAAGATAATCTCGCATATCAACTGATAATGATTATCGTTATGATAAGTATTCCATTTACATTGACAACTGTTTTTGCAATATTTACATACAGTTTATGTCAGATATCTCCCTATATTTAACGGTGTATTTACAATTAAATGTCGGTTATTTCGGTTTTGTTTAGCAAGAGAGTGATAAGAAAATCCTCTTGGCCCCTTGCCCTTTGCGCCGGGTTGTTGGGAATTGGTCAGAACGGCTTACTGGTCGTGCTGCCACTTCTTGTGGAGATGACCGGTCTGACACTGTCAACATGGGCGGGTTTATTACTCTTTGGTTCTATGCTCTTTCTGCCGGCCTCTCCCTGGTGGGGGCGAGTGTCCGAAGTCAGGGGATGTAAATATGTTGTTGTGGCGTCGCTTGCCGGGTATTTGTTGAGCTTTGGCGTACTGGCTTCTGTGGTTGGCCTGATGTCAGAAAAAGTACTGGGTACAGGTATGGGGCTCGCGGGCTTACTCCTCTCCCGCGTCATTTATGGTCTGTCCGTATCGGGCATGGTGCCTGCGGCGCAAACCTGGGCAATGCAACGATCGGGGCCGGAGCAGCGAATGGCCGCACTGGCCACTATCAGTTCCGGTATCAGTTGTGGAAGATTGGTGGGCCCCCCTCTGGCCGCATTGACATTGGGCTTTGGCCCTATGGCGCCTTTATGGTTAATGGCAATTGCGCCTTTATTCGCATTGATACTGATAGGCGGTCAATACGGTGATCCCCCTCTTGGTGTAATTCCACACCAATCCGCGCGTTTTCAAAGCCGATTGCTGCCAATTATGTGCTTGGCTCTGTTGCTCGCGATCGGTATCAGCCTGATGCAGATTGGTCTCTCACCCCTGCTGAGTGATTTTATTAAACAGCCAGATACCGTCAGCCATCATCTGGCCTGGCTACTTAGTCTGGCAGCGGTAAGCACATTACTGGCACAATTTCTGGTGGTGCGACCGCAGCGCCTGGCCATTACTCCGCTGATATTTGTTGCGGCGTTATTGATGAGCGCTGGGTTGGCCATAATGATGATAGGCAATTTCCCGGCGTTATATGCAGGGATTATGATGACCTCTTATGGTGCCGCGTTGGCCACGCCGGCCTATCAGTTACTGATAAACCAACAGCTATCCATCGGTAAAGGAGCCGGTCTGATAGCGACCAGCCATACGCTTGGTTATGGGATCAGTGCGGTGTTGGTTCCCTTCATCACGTGGTTTGCAGGACAGCGCAGTTTGATCACGGGTGCCTGGGGGGCATCAATGTTGTTCTTGATATTGACCTGCTGGCTGGTGTTCATCTCTAAAACAAAAAATGAGCGCTGAGCGCCTGGGTTGAAAATAAATATGGCCATCGTTCCCGGTTACCGTGTATTCAATGTCACGCTTCTGCACAAGAGATGGCTGACGCCTTCACTGATGAGTTGTGTATTCACCGGTGACCAGGTGGAGAAGATGAAGATGGATGGCCCCGATCAGCGCATCAAAATACTCTTCCCCTCCTCAAACGGTCTCCCCTCATCCTTAACGGATGACGCCGACTGGTGGGGGCAATTCAGAGGCCTGCCCCCCGAACAACGCCCGATATCTCGTACTTATACGCTGCGTCACGTCAATGCGGCTGAAAGCCAGATGGAAGTGGAGTTTGTCATTCATGGCACAGAAGGACCTGCATCAAGCTGGGTATTAAACGCTATGCCCGGCGATCCTCTGCAAATGGTTGCGCCTAACCGTGAACACAAGGCAGACAGCGGTGGTTATGAATGGAAACCGGCGACTGAAATAGAACGGGCGTTGATTATTGCCGATGAGACAGCGTTACCGGCAGTAAAGGGGATTTTGGCGCAACTGGATAAGATGCCTTTAGCACCCCAGGTACAGGTGTTTCAGGAGATACCTTCAGAGGATGACATCATTGATCTGGGCCACTATACGTTTGCTGAGATAGTCTGGTTACCACGTGACAGGATGAATGCTCCACACGGCACGGCATTATTGCAAGCGGTAAAAGAGCGTGTGTTGGTTCCAGAGTACGCGACGGACACTTGTGATAACGATGATAATGAAGCCGAACACGAGGTTTTGTGGCAAAGCGCAGCAGCGATTAATAATCGATTTTATGGGTGGGTGGCAGCGGAGTCCTCCGCTGTGAAACACCTTCGCCGTTATCTGGTCGGGGAGCGGAAAGTTGCGCCTGAAGTGATGAGTTTTATGGCGTATTGGTGTAAAGGTAAAGGGTATTTTTGATCATCAAAAGTGATATCAGTGTTTGTTTAAAAGGAATTCTGACAACGGATGTTGTGTTGAATTAGCTGCAATCGATTTCAATAAATATACCGCTTCATTGCCCGATATCTGAAACTGCACTCTATGCCGGGAGGCCCGTCTTTTCGCTCTTACTCTCCAGAGGAATGCGCAGGGTGGTCATCATCATCTCTAGCTGCGTCACGTACTTCGCGTCGGACAGTGGCTTCAGGCGGTGGGAAACGGTGCCGGCGGCGTGGCGGCCGGCGCGGTGCTCAGCCTTCTCCTCGTGTTGCTTTAGCGTGGACAGCTGCAAGAACGGATACTGCTGGCGCAGCAGAAAGTCTCCTCTTGTCAGGACCACGCGCGCCGATATTCCACAGCGTGGTGAACAGAACCTTGAGCCGCAGGTCGGGCGAAAAGTGGAGCAGGGAGCTGACCTCCGGCGCCAGCAGGTACTTCGGCAGCTCGTCAACCAAGAGCGGCCATCTGACTTTACTAATAGGCTCTATTCACGAAGACAAATAGCCATACCTGACGCGATGGCTATTCGTCTGCCCAAATTATTTCTCCAACTGCGCCCAATAAACCCCCTGATAAGGCATATCAAGAAACTCTTCAAAAATCTGTTGCAAAGTGGATTCCGGGTCTACATCCCTGAATGCTTGCGGATAGAAAATCTTAGCAAAAACCTCAACCGCCACGACGTGAAGCGGACTGATGTAAAAGTTATGCCACAGGCTCCAGGCATTGCCCTGTTTAATTGCGCGCATTTGCGAGAGGAAAGGCTCCTCTGACAGAAGTTTTCTCAGCGATGCTTCCGCTTGTTGGGTATTGACCTGCGGCCCCAACTGGATACCGGGGCTATCCTCCGCTGAAGAGGTACCGGTGGTGATGTAAATATCGGGATCGGCGCTGATCACCGCCTCTGGATTCATCTGCCCGTACACCTGTTTAATGTAAGGTGTGGCGATATTATCGCCGCCGCTGAAGGCCAGTAAATCAGCCAGACTGCCGTGGGCCACCGTTATACAGCACACTTCTTTCTTGCCCAGATGCAGTTGGATCATCACTTTCGGCTTGGCGCTTTGTAATTGCATCACCCTGTCAGCAACCGCTTGCAGATGGCGCTGATAGAAAGCGATAAAGCGCGCGGTCTTCTGCGGACTGTTAAACACCGTGCCCAGTATTTTCAGGCTTGGCACCGAGTTCTTCAGCTGGTCCACGCGGAAATCGACATAGATATAAGGAATCTTCGCCATCTCAAGTTGCCGCTCCAGCTCGCTTCTACCGGGCTGCTGGCGCGCGTAATGAGGCAAAATAGCCAGATCTGGCTTTAATGCGATGATCTTTTCTACGTTGGATTGAGCGAAGCTGATGGTGCCAGTGGTCGGCACCCTGGTTAAAGCCGGGTATTTTGCCGTGAAGGCTTGCCAACTTTGTAGGTCATAAAATTTCATGTCAGTGGGCCAGCCTGCGATACGTGCAGAAGGATCGCCCTGATACACCAGCGCCAGGCTAAACAGCAGTCGGCTTTCGCCGAAGAAAACGCGTTGTGGGTTATCCGGCACCTCAACCTGTCGCCCGTAGATATCGGTGATTTCTCTGGCTTGCACTTTTGTCACCGTGAGCAGAAGCGACAGGAGAGTGAACATCATAAGTTGTGATGTGAGTTTTTTCATAAGTGATTAATCAGCTGAGAGGAAATACGGCAGACGAAGGCTCATCTGCCGTCACGTCATTAAAATTCGAACGAAGAGGAAAGGACAAAGGTTCTCGCCATACCAACCGCCAGCTGGCCACTGCCCGCCGCGCTCCAGTAACGTTTGTCGGTGACGTTATTCACGGTGAATCTGAAGGTGGCGTCGGTATTGGCCAGGCGCGTTTTATAGCTGGCGCCTAAGTTATACACCGTGTAGCTGCTCACGTACGCCTGGTTCAGGCTGTTCACCGGGCGCTTACCGACATAAGAAGCACCTGCATTGACTGCTACGCCAGGGAGCAAATCGAGGTTGTGGTTGATAAAGAAGTTAGCGGCTTTTTCCGGAGTATTCTCCGGGGCTTTACCGACCAGCGCGCTATTGGTTGAACTTGTCACCTCCGCGTCCAGCAGCATCAATGACGTGGTGATGGAGGTATTCGACGTCAAATCACCCTGTAGCGAGAACTCCCCGCCGCGATAACGAGCCTCACCATTGATCGAGTAAATATCGTTATCACCAGTGCTGGCTGAGGGTTGAGTCAGTTCAAAGTAGGCTGCCGTGGCAAACAGGCCATCCGTTAAACGGGTACGCACACCAATCTCTTTCTGCTTACTCACCACGGCTTTCAGTGATTCACCCGCATTGGCTGCCGTGGAGGGTGCCGTGCCGGCTGACTCGAGCCCTTCAACATAGCTTGCATAGAGACTGACATCAGGCGTGACTTTATAAACCACGCTCACCGCGGGGGTGAGTGCTTTGACTTTCTCACTGTCGGCGTCGAGTTGCTTGCTGGTATAACGTCCCCAGCGTAATGCCCCAGTCACCTGCCATTGATCATTCAGCGTTATCCAGTCCTGCAGGAACAGGCCGCCATCGCGCACCGTTTGTTCATTGAAGCCACGGTCGCGCAAGGTGTTTTTAGAACCGTTGGGTGAGCGCACCAGTGAAGTTACCGTGACAGGGTCATACATGTTCTGCGCGGCCGAATACATGGTGGTGTAAAAACTTGGCTGATAAAGGCGGTTCTGGCTGCCACCGACAAGCAGCTGGTGTTCTACCGAACCCGTCGAGAAGTTTCCTTTTACCTCCGCGCGCACGTTCTGATTGAGATAGTCCTGACCCGGCTGATCTGCACCATAAACGGTACCGTTACCCGTATTGGCATTGTAGCTGTCGAATACCCACAACCAGCGATCGCGCTTGGTGCGCGACTGACCCAGCGTCATCTTTCCTGACCAGTCATAGTTGAAGGCATACTCAGCCTGCAGCAGATGGGTTTCAGCCTCTGATTTTGTTGCCTTGCCGTTCATCGACAGTAATTTTTTCGGGTCAGGGATATTAGGCATGGTGACAATGCCATTGACCGCGGTCGGTGTCGCAATCGCCGCTTGTTCGGTAATACGCGCTTTTACTTTTTCGTAATCGTATTTGAGCAAAAGTTTGTCATTGACCTGCCAGTCGAGCGCCGCGCTGAAGAAGCGTTTATTCCCGTGATCGCCCTCGATGGGCAGATGGATATTATTGCTCATGGCGTTGATGCGAACGCCAAAGTTCTTCTCATCACCAAATCTGTCAGCAAGATCGACGTGTGCCAGTGATGACCCATTGTCATCAGTGGAAAATGTCACCGCTCTGACCGGGGTACTTCCGGCGCGTTTTGTCACCATATTGACGACGCCGCCTGGGGAAACGAAGCCGTAATAGAGTGCGGAGGCGCCTTTTAATACCTCAAAACGCTCTTTATCTTCCATGGGAATAGGCAGGTTGTTATCGAACGGCAGTACGCCGTTAAACATATAGCTGGCGCGGTTATCGAGATTAATACCTCGAATCGATAGCTGATCGTAGGCTACGCCACTTTGCTGCTGGCGTACTACGCCGGCCACGTTGCGTAATGCATCGTAAAGCCCCTGGCCTTGCTGCGCTTTGATAATTTCACTGGAAACCACGCTCACCGAATTCGGAACGTCCAGCATATCGCGTCCCTGATAAACACCGACGTCGGCATAGGTGGGTGCAAAACCACTCTGAGGCGGCGCATTGTTGGTAGCTGCCGTCACTTCAATGGTTCCTTCAGCGCTTGGTTTAGCACGTGATATTAATTTATCGGCATTCGCGTTGGCGCTTTGCGCTTTATTCGCCTCTGTCTGCGTATTCGTTTCAGCATTTCCTGATGCGCTAAAGGCAATAAAAGGCAGCCCCGCCATGGCTAAAACCAGGCGTTTCTTTTTAATTTTATGGAAACTCATTTTTTCCCCAGTGATGATGTCATTCAGTTAATTCAAAAATTTTTTTTCGATTTATTAATTCAACCTATCTCGCCATGTAAGGTGCCTGGTGCCATTGATGGCCAGATAAAAGCGGGTTACTGAAAGGTGGTTGATAGGAATGATTCTCATTCCAACATGAAGGCCTGTAGTAGTAAACAACATGGTAAAAATGCGCAGAGGCGGATGGCAGAAATGGGATTTATTAATGATTTTTCGATATTTTAACTCGTTGATATAAATAAATTAAATTTTCACACAAAGAATTTGTGGACATGCCTGCTCTGCAAAATTTGACGGACTGTAGTGCCTCAAGAGTTTGACTACTACAGCGTGCTACTACATGATGATTTCCAACAACAAAATGCGAATGACAATCATTTCGCATGGTGCTGGATGACCTCTTTGCCAGGGTATATGCCATCGCAAAACGGCAATCCAGAGAGGGCCTTGGTCTTTGTTTGAGAAATTTCAGGTAATGAGTTCAATGATTTATACGCCGGATATTGCCCCGCCCGAACTGTCGGTATGTAAGCTGGGTGCTTGTAAGGACAGCTGTGATCTCGCCGATCAACTACTCAGGGAGTTAAGCAGTTATCAAGGAGAGAGGCATTACCAATCCACAGAGCTAGGGCAGGCGGCTATTTTTGCATTCCTGATGACTGGCCGGGTTTCAATGGCATTGATTGAGCGCGAGATGACGAGTTTTGAAACGGTGCCCTATCGTAAACTCCTTAATAGCCTGCCTGTGATGCTTAAAGTTGCCATCTGCAAACCGCTTACCGCTGATGAATATAGCGCTTCCGCATCTGTCTACGTGCACAGTTCCAATCCACTGCCTCATATTTCAATTCAGCAGCTTAGCCAGATTTATACCCGGGGTAATTTACCGGGAGACTACTCATCGTGGCAGCAACTGGAGCAGTATCAGGAAACCGAGGCGGGCAGCATTTATCCTCTGCGATTACCGGATATTGCGCCGTTGAGCGTTTACCTCAGCCAGCATCATTTTGGCCACCTTCAGCCAGGCAGCAACGGTGAGTACGTTGGTGATACTGATGCGCTGATCAACAAACTGGAGAACACGCCAGCGGCTATCGCCATTGCTGAGGCTGGGCGTGAAACCCCGCATATCCGTGCAGTGCCGGTGTCAGATGAAAACGGCAACCTGTTCGATGCGACGCTGGAAAATATGCAAGGTGGCCACTATCCGCTCACGCGCTATCTGCATCTCTACCAGCCCAAAAATCAGGACGGTTTGATCAGTCAATCGTCGGTCGCATTGGCTGAATTTATGCTTTCACCTGCGGGGCAGAAGATCATCAACGCGCAGCATCGCTATGCAGCACTCTCTGACGAACTGGTCAGTTCCCAGACTCATTTATTGGCACAAAACTCATGAATACAACGGTTACGACTCTGCCGATCATTGGCAATGATGGCATGGACTCACTGGTTACGCCCTGGTGCCACCATTTCCAGCTGGCGCATCCCGGGATTCAATTCGCCTGCACCATGGAAGGTTCCTCAACGGCCATCATGGCGCTGGCGGCGAATGCCAGTTGGGTTGCACCCATTTCACGTTCACCCTGGCAGTATGAACTGGATGCATTTGTGAAGGTGAAGGGCTATGCGCCGACCTGTATCCACGTTGGCTACACCGGCCATGGACCGCGTGCAAACGCGAAAAGCCCGCCGGCACTGTACGTCAATCATCGTAACCCGCTGCCAGGTCTCACGATGCCGCAGGTGCGAGCGCTTTTTGCTCGCGGCAACCCACAGGGTGAGATCAGCCTCTGGTCTCAACTGGGTTTAAAGGGGGAATACCAGTATCGCCGCATTCATCTTTATGGCCTGCGCGATGATGGCAAGTACGCTACGGCATTTCGTCATCTGCATCTGCAAAACCATCCCTATCCGCCGCATTATGAGCCGCTACCCGATCGTCAGTCGGTGCTGGAAGCGGTGGCAAATGATCCGTTTGGCCTCGGTGCTGTGGGGTGGTTTAATGCCGTGGATTACCAGAAACAGGCAAGAATTGTTGCTCTTGCAGCTGATGATAGCGACGAATTCGTGCTGCCGGATTTGACGCAGGTGCGACAGGGGAAATACCCGCTATCCAGCTATGTTTCCCTCTATTTCGATCTGCCTCCTGGTCGAAAGCTGAACCCACAACTAAAGGAGTGGCTGGCGTTTACCCTGTCATCAGAGGGGCAGGCTATCGTCAGCGCCCAGACGCACAGCGCAGAAGGGTATATTCCGCTCGAAACGGCCCAACTGGACATGCAACGCCAGCGCTTAGCGCAGTGGTAATTTCGCCTGCAGATATTTTGGAATGAATGTGAAAAACGCCCGCCCCACGACTAAACGCAAGCAGCAGGATACGTATACCGAACGCTTTGACGCGCGGCGGGAATATCTCACGCCTCAGCAACTCATCGTTGCTGAGTATATTTATCACCATCGGGCCGCCATGATGGACAAGTCGGCAATGGAGATCGCGCAATTAACCGGTACGTCCGATGCCACGGTGATTCGCACCCTCCAGGCGTTGGGGTTTTCGGGCCTACGTGAACTCAAAAGTGTGTTGAATCATATTTTTGGCAGGACGCTGAGCAGTTCTGCACGTATTGCCTCAACCGTGTATGAACTCTCACCGGATACCAATGCCAGTATCGGCTTTGTGGTCGATAGCTATCGAATGACATGTGATTTGCTGTGTGATGACGAAAATCGCGATGCCATCGCGCATGCCACGGGGTTATTACACAGCGCTCAGCGCATTGCTATTTTTGGTATTGGCGCTTCAGCATTATTGGCAGACTACGTGAGCCGTTTGTTCAACCGTTACGGCAAGCCTGCTTACGTGTTGAATCGCACTGGTTCATCGTTAAGCGAACAGCTCATTCACCTGCAGCCCGGCGATGTGCTGATCATGATGGTACAGCGCAGTCCGCACCGGGAAGGCACAACAGTTCTTGAAGAGGCGCGCCGTTTAAATATCTCGATCATTTTACTGACGGGATCGCGCAATTCCCTGTTTTCGCATCACGCCGATTGCACCATCTTCATCCCGCGCAGTGTGGCGGAGGAAAGGATTCCGGTGCACGGCACGCCGATGATCTGTCTGGAAGTCCTGGTTCTGGCGTTGGCAGCCGCTGAACCCGCGACACCGATTAAAACCGTCAACCGGTTGCACGAACTGAGCGCTTCGATAAACCGTCCGAGGAAAAAGCGTCACGAACCGGAGTGAGATGCCGTAAGCAGCGAGCGCTGCAGACGTTGCTGGAGCCCTGCACAAAACTCAGGCCATCAATGCGTGACAAATCGCGCCAATCTGGTCCACGGCATTGAGCAGCTGTGCCGTTGGCTGGTTCGCGCAATTTAAGCGCAGGAAATTCTGTAACGCCGCTTCAGGTGAAAACAGCGGCCCCGGGCTAACCCCAATACCCAGCGCCAGTGCGCGACGGTGCACTTCCAGCGCATTGATCTGTGGCGGAAGTTCAACCCACAGCAAAAAGCCGGCTTCCGGTGCAGTAACGCGTGTGCCCGGCGGGAAACTCGCTTCAACCCGTGCGATGACGGCTCGCACACATTCTGCAACGCGAACCTTCAAACGTCGCAGGTGCTAATAGTAGTCTCCACTGGCCAGTACGTCGCTGGTGGCGGCTTCAAGCAACGGTGCACCCGCCCATTCGCCCGCCATGCGCGCCTGCAAAACCTAGGTGTGAAAGCGGCCAGCGGCAATCCAACCTAAGCGCCAGCCGGGCGCGAGCGTCTTGGACAGCGAACTGCAGTAAATTACGTTGCCACTCTGATCAAAGGCCTTGCAGGCAGGAGGACGCTGTCCTTCGCCAGCAAGATCGCCATACACATCGTCCTCGATTAATGGGATGCCCGCTCGTTCGAGCAATGCCACAAGCTCCTGCTTACGCGCGACCGGCATACTGGCACCAAGCGGGTTTTGCACGGTAGGCGAGGCCAGAACGGCAGCGGGTCGATGCTGCTTAATGGCGTCTGCAAGCGGTACCAGCATTAACCCTTCAGTGGGATCGGTGGGGATTTACAGTGCCTTCAGGCCTAAATCTTCCAGCAGCAGGAGCGTGCCGAAGTAGGCGGGTTGCTCAATCGCGACGGCATCGCCCGGCTGGCACACGGCGCGCAACGCCAGACGCAGCGCCTGGGTAGCCCCAGCGGTAATAACAAGGTAGTCCGCACCAAACCGTGCGCCCCATTGCGCTACACGTATGGCAATCTTATTGCGCAGATCGGCCCGGCCCGGTGGCAGGCTGTAGCTTTGGCCATGCGTATCCAGACGACGGAGGCACTGCAGCGCTCGCTGCAGTGCCTCCGCCGGCAACCAGTTGGGATCGGGCAGCGCCGCGCCGAGGGGTATCAAACGGGTTTCCGCGCTGCTGAACAGTGAATGCGCAACGGCTTCTAGGGTCACGGGTACAGGGCCCGACAGAGCAGGTGCAGGCGGTATTTGCCGTTCGATGTTTCGCGGACTGACGAAATAGCCCGAGCGCGGACGCGCAATAATCAATCAGTGAATACGACAAAGACATAGCCGCTGAACTCAAAAAAGCGGCTGCCGCCTGTCAGCCCTTCACCATTGGCGGCGTCAATCGTCTGTCTGAAAGCGGGGCAGGGAGTTAACATCTTTTACCCTGTCTACAGTTCGGCGGGATCGTTAAGAAACGGATGCCAAACATTGCAAGTAAACGGCCCGGCATTACGCCTAGTTTAAAGGCAGGAATGCTTAAACTGATAAATGCATAAACTTGCAGGGTATTGATACCTGAAGAGTGATAAGGCAAATAGCGTCCGGAAAATATCCGGGCCGGGAAAAGAAAAATGATCCACGGTTTTCAGTATGCACATAGTCACTATGCACAATCAGTCATACGCATTCGGTGGCCTTTCAGGCGCCAGTACGGTGTGCCACACGGCGTCTGACGTAAAGAAAATCGTGCGGCTGAGCTCAGGTAAAATCTACCGCTACGCCCGGTAGATCCGACTTACGCGGATGATCGACACTTACGTGCCCGTACCGATACGCCGTGACCGGTACGCCCTTATGGCCGTTCATCAGAGATGTCCCTAGGGGTTTAACAGTTTTTCTGTTCCCTTCACGATCCAGGCCTCCCCTACAGGTGAGTTTGATGAGATAGTGAACTTCTCTTACGACCAAGGAGCCCAATTACGATGGATATGTCTTTTCTGAACGCCCCGCCTTCGATGATTGAAAATATCAAGGCCAGCTATGAGTCTTTCGTTCTACAGCACTACAGGCTGGACCATGTGGGGCTGTTTCACGATAACCGCATGCTGTATGCGGTCGTGAAAACCCCAGAAGCGGCCGGCATGTCGCTGAGGGAAGTTAACGAATTATATAATCACCAGTACAGAACAATGGGAGTGCCGGGTCCGGTTTTTGTGGAAAAGGAAGGTGAGAATTTTATAAAAATAAGCCTGAGAACCCCTTTTGAAAGAATTAATCTTTTTGGCCAGTCATTCAACACGTCAGTTTTTAACAACCAGATAAATAAGGCAATGCCGCTGGAACGGCATCCTTTTCACGTGCGCATAAATTGGGCGGACAACAGTTTTAAGTTCACCTTTAAAAATGCGGTATCTGAAGCCGACTTTCAGGATATCATTCTGATTTGTGAAGGGCTTGGATATTATGGCTATTCTTATGAAAATAACACCGATCATCAACTCGCTGAATACGATTTTAATGTCGAAGCGACGCGAAAACCCTCAGGTAATTTGACGCTAATATCTGGGAGATACTTGAAAAACAAATTCCCGCGTTCCTTGTTGGATAAATATGAAGAGGACCAAGAATTCTGGTATCAAAATAAGTTTTCTATCTTTTCCGACGTTTCCATGACCCGCGAAGACTGCCTACCGGATGCCTTCAAGAACGCAGCCAACAGCTGTTTCGTTGATGCAACGGTTTTTCAGCGAAACAACATTCGGGAATATATCTCCCTTTACGACACCGTCATTATTGCCTTACCCATAATCGATGGGCCAGGTTACAGAGATTTTTATGAGACTTTCCAGCTCAAAAGGACGGAGTTGTTGGAACTTGTCAGAAGGGGGCGCGTCAAGTTCGTCGTGTACCAGAACCTCCACCGGTATCATTCTGAACTTCTGGCCGATGTACTCTCGGTGGATGCTCTTTTCCCGACGGTTAGCTGCAGCTTCCCTGCTTGAGATCAGGAAGAAAACCGGCGTGTTCGGCTACTCTTTTGATACCGAAATGCAGTATCAGCTGCAGAGAAGTTGCTGGCAATCCGGCATTGATGCGCTGAAGATACTGGCGGACTCAATGTCACATAACGCCTCTTATCTCGAGTATTCTCTGGATCAAAAGGGAGCTATGGGATTAAGTCAGTTCGGCGCAGGGATATTTGCTGGGAATATTTTTAAGCATTTTGGAAAAGATTTTTTTATTGAATTGACATCCAGCGCGATGGGGTTTGAATACGCACAGGGGCTGAATGCACACCATTTTCCCGCAGAGATGCCGGGTTATTCTGAAGTTGATGCCTGCCGGATAATTAACGGTATATATAACGGCGTACATTCTTCAGAAACCCGATTGAAACAGTCTGAAGTGGGGACATTATTATCTGATGTGCTGACTATCAGTAACGACATGAACGTCTTATAGTTGGACGACACTTTGTCTGGGCACAGACGAAAACGTCTTCCGGATATTTTATCCCGTTTTTCCGGATTGTCGGATGAGGCGCGGAGTTATGAAGTTTATAAGCTGAATAAAGAGATTAAACGGGTTGAAAAAAGAGCGGATCGCGTGATTAGTATGGATATTTCCGGTCTTATTCCAACAGCCGCAGGAGCACTAATGGAATATAAGGGAATACCGGGCGGGGCATATGTGTCATTACTGCCGTGGGTCTTGAAATTCTTAGGCATGCCTCTCAGTTTTCTGGATGGTCATCAGAATGTGGTGCTGGATAAGTTAACGCAGCTAACCCATGGAGCATCCTCAGATACTCTCCTTATCCATAGGATTCGTAAAGACATGCGGTAAGCCGGCTAGCGATGTCTTGCCACTTTTTCCGCTCGCTTCCTGACCTTTGGGAATCATTATCCGGCGCGTTTTTCTGAACCTAGTTGCGCTATGTGACAGACATTCACGTCTGTGTCCGGTTGGTCAGCGTGGGCAGTGGAGTACCGTGCTTCCCCAGCACTATACGTGGTATGCATTAACAGCATCCTAAGCTATGCCTGGAATCGCTTATCTCCTGCTTCATCCCCCGTAAGGGATGTATGCTGCGAGGGAAGGCACCTCTGACTTCCCGCCAGCACACATTTTTATGGCAGTATCACCCGCCAGCGCACATCTTAATACAGGTTATTACCCGTCAGCGCACACTCAGGGCACTCGAAAGTTGGGTTTCCCCCCACAGCGCACATTGTAATGCGGTTTTAAGCTCCTCTTATTCCCATCAGCACACATACTTACCAGCGCCTTAACTCATCAGCATTCATCCAGTCGTTGTAAGTTCATTCCATACCCGCCAGCACACATGCATCTGCTTTAGAACCCGTAAGGTGGTTTTTGTCTGCGGCCGGGAAGCATACTGGCAACCCGTTTCCGGGGCTGGCCAGAAAAGCATGCTTTAAATCTGGCGTTCTGCTGAGTCTGTCTATGCTCGTTTAACCGGAAAAACAGCTCTCCATTAGTTAAAGCATGGAAATTGAAAAGAACAGATGGGACATGTGACGTATTATCGCCAGAACAGACAGAACTGAGGAAGGATACAATGCAGAACGTTTTTATTTATGTCACCGGCAGCTGCAATGCACAAACGCGTGAGGGAGCGGCTATGGTGCTGACGGAACAGGGTAGTGAAAAGAGGCTGCAAAAGTTTAATTACAGCGATACTACGGTGAACCGCTGCATCATTCAGGGACTCATTGACGGCGTACTGCAACTTGACGTTCCGCATCATGTAGTACTGGTAACGTCGACACCTGTTGGCGTTGCCAGTGCATCGAAAGGTAAGGGGCCGAATCATGCTCTGATCAATGAACTCGTTCGCGAACTTAAGGCTCGGCAATGCACTTACTACTTCGAAGTTCGTCAGGGAGAGGGGATCGCGCTAAACAAGTATGTAGCCGATCATCAGGGATGAGGAAAAGAGCTTACCGGGGGCTCTTATAATCGCAAAGCTCGTAAGTCGCTGACTACCCTTGCCCCGGTTATTGCAACCCCATGACAGGAAAAAACTCACATGCTTTACTGGGCTAATTCGAAAAGCGATTGAAAGACGGTTAGCTGACAAATATGTGTTCTTTGAAATGCAGAAGGGAGAGCAAAAGCTCTCCCTTCGTTACGACAGTTATACGCAAATGTATAACCGAAGGATTAGCCGCTGCCTAATCTGCAGATACTCGTTCTTTACGAACCGACCTCTGCGGGTGCCTACGCGGGACCCATCTGGATTTAAAGAGCGGGGGGCCTCAAACACACTCTGTGTATAAATATACGCCCTTGCCCTTTTTTGAGCAACTTATTATTCAGCGTCCGGCAGATCCGAACAGACAAGCACCGCAGATACTTGCACGGGGAATGGTCTGCCGGATGAGCTCTGCAGCCGAAATCACAACATAAAAACAGACAGCATTTAATCTGCAAATGAGGGTTTTACCTCATTGAACCGGTAACGGTTCAGTCTGCCGCTTCCCTATAGTGCTCTCAGACTGACCTGTAAGGAGGTATGTCCTGATGCGTTCACGTATTCGATTAGGTGTAAGCCCGCTGAGCTGGACCAATGATGTTTTGCCCGATCTGGGCGAGAGTATTTCACTTGAAACCTGCCTGACACAGGCTGCATCTGCCGGTTATCAGGGAATTGAGCTGGGCAGAAAATTCCCTCGTAGCCACACGGAGTTAGCCCCGCTATTGCATAAGGCCGGGCTTCAGCTAGCTTCTGGCTGGCACAGCGGCTTCCTTGCCGAACGCGGCGTTGCCGATGAAATCGCGGCCGTGGAATCACACGCCGCACTTCTCAGAGCATCAGGGGCAGACGTTATGGTTTACGGCGAATGCGGTTGTATGCCTGGCAGTCATCCGCTGGACGAGCCCCTCTCTCTTTCTCCGCTTCTGAGCTGCCTGGATGTGGATGAATATGCCCGTAAAGTCAGCGGGTTCGCCGGTATTTTGATGGAGAGGTTCGGCCTGAAACTGGCCTACCACCATCATCTGATGATGCTGGTTGAGCAGCATCATGAACTGGAAGAATTTCTGATTAAAACCTCCGACAGTGTCGGACTGGTTCTGGACTCCGGGCACGCTTTCGCTGCTGGTGTTGACCTGACTCAGATAACAGAAACGTTTGGTCACCGTATCGTGCACATTCATCTGAAAGACGTCCGTGCCGATGTGCTGCATCGGGTACGGGAGAATAACCTCAGCTTCAATGATGCGGTACGTGCGGGACTCTTCACAGTGCCGGGGGAGGGCTGCATTGACTATTCTCCGCTGACTGACTTCATTGCGCACGCAGACTATCAGGGCTGGCTGATAGTCGAGGCGGAGCAGGACCCGCAAAAAGAAGAGCCGTCTGCTGCCGTTTCCCGGGCGTTTCGCTGGGTAAAAAGCACTTTTTCACCGTATCTTTCTGCAGAGGAAATCGCCCAATGAAAGACAACCTCAATATTGGTTTAATCGGCTCAGGATTCATGGGGCAGGCACATGCTGATGCCTACCGCCGCGCAGCAATGATTTATCCGGACCTGCCAAAGCGTCCTCATCTCTATGCACTGGCCGATCAGAATCAGGCTCTGGCCGACGCAAATGCGGTGCGCTTCGGGGCTGATAAGGCCTACGGGGACTGGCGTGATCTGATTAACGACCCGCAGGTTGACGTGGTTGATATCACTTCACCCAACCATCTGCACTTTGAAATGGCGCTGGCAGCGATTGCTGCAGGCAAGCACGTGTACTGTGAAAAACCACTGGCCGTCAGTTCGCAGGAGGCACTGCAGATGACGCTGGCAGCAGAGCAGGCCGGCGTCAAAACGATGGTGGCCTTTAACAACATCAAAACGCCCGCAGCGCTGCTGGCAAAACAGATTATTGAGCGCGGCGATATCGGTACGCCAATCCGCTTTCGCGGCACCTTTGACCAGGGTTTTTACAATGACCCGGCGCTGCCCTGGTCATGGCGCTGCTCTAAAAGCCTGGGCGGCAGCGGATCTCTGGGCGATCTGGGGGCTCACACCCTTTCCGTCGCGCAGTTTCTCATGGGGGAGATCAGTGAGGTAACGGCCAGCGCGCAGACCTACCTCCGGCAGCGTCCTGTTCCTCAGGTGGACGCCGGTTATGCCAGCCGGATTGATGACCAGTCAGAATGGCGTGAAGTTGAAAACGACGACCAGGTTCAGTGTCTCGTCAGCTTTGAAAGCGGGGCCAGCGGCGTGATTGAAGCCTCACGCCTGGCAGCCGGTCGCATTTTCGGCGTGTTCTGGGAGGTCTCCGGTACAGAGGGCACTCTTTATATGGACGGCGAACGTTTCAATGAGCTGCAGGTTTATCGCTTCAGTGATGACAGACACGATCGGGGCTTCAAGACCCTGTATGCAGGCAGCCAGATCCCGGCCTATTCCGGCTTCTTCGGATTCGATTTTGGCGGCGGCGGGCTCGGGTATTTTGATGTCAAAGTCATCGAAGTTCATGACCTGGTTCAGGGGATCTGCAGCGACGGCGACTGTTATCCGAACTTTGCATTTGGCCTGCAGAACCAGCAAATCCTGACCGCCATCGAGCAGTCCATTATATCCCGTCAGTGGGTTGCTGTTGCTGGCAACCACCAGAACAATGCTTAAAAGGAATCACTATGTTTCCCTCCTCCCTGCCCGTCCCGCGACTGCCCTCTGAAAAGTCGATACCCGTACTGCGCTGGGGCGTTATCGGCCCCGGCTGGATCGCCGAACACTTTGCCCGCGCGCTGAAAGCGCACACCGGACAGCAGCTGGTTGCTGTATCAGCAAGAAACAAAGTAAAAGCACAGGCATTCGCCGAGCGCTGGGCAATTCCGGCGGCCTTCAGCAGCACAGATGAAATGCTGGCAATGAAGGATCTGGACGCAATCTACATCGCCACACCGCATAACCATCATTTTCCGGATGGCATGAAAGCACTGAATGCGGGCAAACATGTGCTGATTGAGAAACCCCTGGCGCTGAATGTCAGGGAGGCAGAGACCCTACAGGCGAAGGCCCGTCAGAAAGGCCTGCTGTGTATGGAGGGCATGTGGTGTGATTTTGCGCCAAAATACGATGTGCTGCGTCAGCTTTTAAACGACGGGGTGCTGGGTGATCTTCATACTCTGACGGCCGATCACGGAGAGTTTTTTACGAAGGATCACCGCATCTTCAATGCCGATCTGGCCGGCGGTCCGATGCTGGATTTAGGCAGTTATCTGGTTTCGTTGAGTGTGATGGTGGCAGGTGCACCTGTCCGCATCCAGTCCAGCGGGCAACCGGCAGAAGGAAATATTAACGGGCAGGCTTCTATGCTATTCGAACATGCCTGTGGCATGCATTCGGTGTTGAACACGACCCTGTTCAGTAATACTCCCGGAAGTGCGGTGATTGCGGGACGCGATGCCACTCTGGTTCTGGCGGGACAGTTTTATGCACCCGGCGGATTTGTGCTGACCTCAAGCCAGGGTGGCCATACGTTGTGCTGGGAAGAACCCGCCAGCCGTTATGCGCAGCTCTGTCATGAGATCCAGCATTTTTCATGGTGCGTGGGGCAGGGACTAAACGACTCGCCCGTTCGCCCGTTCTCCGCCGTTCTCAGTACTCTGACTGCGATGGATACGGTGAGAGGACAGCTGGGGATCGTGTTCAACGAAGAGCGCTGAAATCTGCAGCAGCCGGGGTTGAGTATCTGTCGCTTCCGGGGCCATATCCTAAGGGACCGGCCCCGGACTTTTATCACAACACCTGGCCTACCGGGCAGAACATTCCGGTTGCAAGGGATTGCGTCGCGGCTTCTGCAATCGCCTGCGCCTGAATTCCATCCAGCAGTCCGGGTAAATCAGCGACATCCTCCCCGTTCAGTGAGCGGACAAACGCGTCAAGATGCTGATAATAGGTGCCCTGCACACGGCTGAACCAGTCCGCATAAAGTCCCTGCTTTATAATGGCTTTTCCCTGATACAGCGTCATGCCCGGCGGGCTCTGTGAACCTGACTCTGCCAGTCCTTTTTCGCCCATCACACTGATTCTTTCATCATAGCCATAGCCCGTACGACGCGTGTTATCGAGCTGCGCAAACGCGCCCTGCTGCATCTGCATAATCAGCACCGACGTATCAACATCGCCAAATTCACGGATGGCAGGCATCGCCAGTGCGGCACCCATAGCGCCCACTGAAATAACTTCATCGGCTGTCAGCCAGCGCAGCAGGTCGAAAAAATGGATCGCCTGGTCACGCATCTGGCCGCCGGAAGACTTAAGGTAGCTTAGCGGCGGAAGTTCCGACGCACGGCAGACCATCTGGATTAACTCAGGACGCCCGACAGTACCCTGTTCCAGCTGACGCTTTAACTGCTGATGGCTGCGGTCAAAGCGGCGATTGAAGCCGACCGTGATTTTTGTGTTCAGTGGCAGCACGTTTTCAGCGACGCGTGTTGCTCTTGCCAGCGACAAATCGATCGGTTTTTCACAATAAACGGCCTTACCCGCCCTCGCCGCCGCTTCAAGCAGTTCAGCATGCGACGGCGTTGCGCTGGCTATCAGCACGGCATCTATATTGTCACTGTTAATGGCGACGCTGACTTCGCCCGCCGTACACTTCATCTGCCCGGCGAGTGCGGCGGAGCGGGCCGTGTCCAGGTCGGCCAGCATCGCAAGCTCTACATCCGGATGCGTAGCTAGGTTTGCTGCATGGACCTGTCCAATAAAGCCACAGCCAATCAGGGCAAAACGTTTTTTCTGCGTCATGATGATTTCCTGTCTGAAGTTCAAAGTTCAGCGATAAAGACGTTGCCAAATTAGCCTGCCCGCATATCCTGAGAAATAGATGTTTTGAGGGAAATACCTCAACAGGAACTCTGATGAAAACATTTACGCTTGAAATGCTGGCAGAGCAGGCGGGAGTTAGCCTGGCTACGGTCGACCGCGTGCTGAATGAGCGGGGCGGCGTCTCTACCCGGACTGCACAGAAAGTGCTTGAAGCCGCGCGTGAGGCTGGTCTTAAACGCATCCTGCCTGAAGAGCACCGTCATGCCTGGCAGATAGAGGTACTGCTGAGTGGCGACGACGCTTTTTTTTTCAGGCAGCTTGCCAGCGATTTTTCCGCCATCGCGACTGCTCTGGGTTATCGCCGCGTAGTGCTGCACCGCACTTTTGTGCCGGAGTCCTGTCCGGACAGACTGGCTGTACTCATTGAAGAACGCAGCAAGACACGTGACGCCCTGATTATCTTTGCCCATGAACATCCCGCTGTTTATCAGGCTCTGCAGTGCTGCAGACAGCGCGGAGTGCCGGTAGTGACCCTCGTCACGGATCTGCCTGGCGCGCACAGGCTGTGTCATGTTGGCATTGACCAGCTGCAGGCAGGACGCACAGCCGGGCTGATGATGGGCAGCCTGATCAGACAGCAGGGCGATGTGATTATGGTGAGTGGACGCAGTGAATACCGCGCCCATCAGCAGCGTATTCAGGGTTTCCGCGATGTCCTTGAAAAGCGCTTTCCCGAGGTGACATTGCGGGAGGCGCTGGCGGGTCAGGAGAGCCGCATAACCATCAGCAGACTGCTTGAAAAAGAGCTGGTGCAGTCAGCTAAGGTGGTGGGACTTTACAACACCGGCCTGGGTAATACCGAAATCAGCGAGGCTCTGGCCCGGCACCGTCTGACGCAGGCCTGCACACTCATTACTCACGAACTGTATTCCACCACGAAAGCACTGTTTAGCAGAAACGCTCTGGCCCTTACGCTGGATCAGAACACGGCACGTCATGCGCAGCTGTCGGTAAACATCCTGCTGAGTTATCTCGAACACGGTGAAATACCTGAGGAATACAACAGTGGAAAAGTTACCTTTATGCTATATACGCAAGAAAATTTTTACTAAATTTAGTGAGTTAACCTTTTCCAAGGTGGAATCTAAAAAAGCATAGGTATTTCAGGTTAATGCCCGTTATTAGATGAAAACGACATAACACTCCATAGCTTTATGTTGAAGCTAAGCAGAGATGACCGCACTCAGGCAAACCTGAGTTGTCCGATTTATGATGTTATTTTCTAGGCCATCTTGTAAATAATGACCGCTATATTTTCCTGCTAAATACTGCGCTGAGCCCCATGCCATCGTTATTATCATAGATTCCCAAGTATATGAATCCTGTTTTTTCTAAGACTCTTATTGATGCAATGTTCTCAGGATGAGTTCTGGCTATAACCTCGATAACATTACCAGGTAATACAGTGTGTTCAATTATTCCATTAACAAATTCAGTCGCATATCCATTTCCCCATACGTCGGGGGTGAACTTATAACCTAAACTAACAATCTCTTTTTCTCTGAATTTTTTAAAAGAAAAGCCGCCAAAACCAATAATGCAATCCTCATCTGAGGCCATGCTAATTGCATGATTCCCAATGCCTTTAGCACTCCAATGCTCTATCCATGTGTTGAGCACTGACTGAGAATGTTCGATACTGGGAAACGGAGGTGATGGGTTATAAACATTATTCTCAATATCTCCATATATACGAAATAATGCATCCGCATGCCTGTGTGAAACTTTGCTGATTATTAGGTTTTTAGTTCTGATCATATTTTCGTGTTCAAGGAGTTAATCCATCAATAAATGACGGGAGGACTTCAATAGCTTCAAGAAGGTCATCTTCATTAACCGCCCGTTGCCGCTTTTTAGCCGGATCTTTCTTCGCACTTCTCCGACTTGGCCCGTTTCCGGCCGGAAGGCCGTGAGATCGCGTATTATCACGCTTGTCCTGCAGCAGTTTAGCCACGGCCAGCGCGTGTCCAAGCCGCTTGTTGTCAACGATCGCACCTTGGTCAACTTCAGACAGCCGGTCGTAGGCAGAGTAGGGAAGCACCGTACCGTGACTCCTGAGTTCAACGCGGCCATCCGGGTACTGCCAGGCATCCAGATATTTACCCATCGCACGGCGGCTGTCATCGTTATCCTCAAGCAGCAACAGCATTTTATCGTAGCGGACCGTCAGCGCTTTCGAAACCTTGCGCGGTTCGCGCCAGGTAAATATCTGGTTCAGATTGTCGTCTGCATCAAGCGGACGGTGCACGTCAAAATCATGCCTCGGTGCCTTCGCGAAACGCCGGTTGTAGTCCGCCATAAACTCAGCGGCAAAGGCGTTAGCCGCATCAGGCGTGCTGATGTCACGAAGCCTGAGTTCCTTGACCAGCCGGTCCTGCAACGTGAGGTGCGCACGCTCCACGCGGCCCTTGGCAGAGCTGGTGTTGGCGCAGATGCCGGTGATGTTCAGCTCGTTCATCGCGCGACCGAACTGCGTCTGACCGTCGCCGCTAGCCGCATTTTTATTGTTGATGCGGAACACGCTGGCCTTGTAGCTGTAAAATGCCAGCGGCTTGCCGTGCTGCTCCAGGTAGCCGCGCGTGGCTTCAAAGTAGGTGAACGTGGACTCGGAGCGGACGAAATGAAGCTGCATCAGGCGACTGGTCGCGTCATCCACATAAACCAGCAGCGTGCAGGCCGGGCCGCGTTCCTCGAACCAGCGGTGATCGCAGCCGTCGATCTGTATCAGCTCGCCGACACAGGCGCGCCGATATCGGGGTTGCTGAATCTTTGGGGCGCGATGCTTGCGCGGGACCCAGAGTCCTGACTGCATCATCAGCTTGCGAACGGTCTCTTTAGACAGCGTCACGCCGTGCAGCTCGGCCAGCTTCTCGCAGGCCAGCGTCGGGCCAAAATCAGCGTAGCGCTCGCGGATGATCTGAACCGCACATTCAGCAAGGCCAGCAGGCAGCTGATAGTTGCTGGGCTTACCGCGCCGCCGATCAGCCATGCCCAGCGGACCGTCTGAACGATAACGCTGAAGCAGGCGACGACAATGCCTGTCGGAAATACCGAGACGCTCAGCAGCGAGATGGGTTGTCAGCCGCCGGTCGACGATGTCCTGAATAACTTTAAGCCGGTTAACTTCGTTCATCGTGAAAAACTCCGCACCATAAGCCGTCATATCAGGATCCTCAGCAGGTAGCCCGAAGCGGCCAAGTAAGCTTAGCTCAGAAGGGCCAGGTTAGCTTTGCCTCAATAGTCAAAGTGCGGGTAATCATAATTATGTTAAATTACCGCATTAATAATCTAATGGTAAAAATTTTTACATCAATCTCTACTCTAAAGTTACCTTCTGAACTAAGCACAAGTATTTTCCTTCGTAGCACCTAAGCAACTACTTAAAAGTTCCAAATTCATAAGTTTTTTTTATGATTTTAGTGGTATTCATCATAAGTAACTCATTGTAAATAAACAAAAAAAATGAATTCACAACAGTACAAATTTGAAGTCATTGCTTCTGTAACAATATTTTTATTAAATAAAATTATAAGAATATTCTCACATGGCATGCTGGTCGGAATTTTAGTGGCTTCTCAAGGATTTGAAATGACTATCGATTCACATCAACTAATTTCTTTGTTTAGAAAATATGGTTTTGAATATAAAAAAAACTCATCGGGTAATGGGTTTTATGCTTTTACCTTTAAAACAGATTTCTTTCATAATGCTGAAGTGGTTTACACTGAAGATTCAAAATCAGAAGATGTCGAAAGATGTTTAAACGAACTAAAAAATATCGGTTACTCAACAAAAAAGTCATTATTTAAGAGCTATGAGGAAGTTGCTGAACAACTTTTCAAGGGTTTTTTAACGTGGATGACTGGAAGGAAAGAATTTCAGATGAGTACGGTCATTATTGCAATAAAATAATTTCCTTGCTTCCAGACGGAGCTAAAAAATACAGTTATGTTCAAGTTCCTTTTGAGAAAGATAATAATAAATTAAACACTGGATTGATTGAAGATATTCGGGCTGAAATAAGAAAGCCAACCTCACAATTAATAATTATTGAAGCGCCTGCAGGTTTTGGGAAAACCTGCACTTCATATGAAATATTAAATTCTCTAATCTCTGATAAAGATGCTCCTCTTCCATTCTTCACCGAATTTTCTAGAGACCGTCAGGCAAAGGTGTTCAGTCATGTTTTTGTACGTGAGGTAGATAGAAGCTTTAGAAATGTTAAAAGCGATTTGGTAACAGATGAGACAAAAAATGGAAGAATTATTTTGGTGCTTGATGGTTTTGATGAGATTTTAAATGAAACATCAGCCAATAAAACAAATGAAATAGATTTCGAGAAAGCCCAACCAATGCTTGAAACTATTGGTGAGCTACTTACTAAATCCGCAAAAGTAATACTAACATCCAGACGAGCTGCAATATTTGATGGGGAGGTTTTTCAAGAGTGGAAAGATAATTACCAAGATAATTTTAATGTTGTAAGATATAAGCTTAATTCACCTGAAGTTAGAGACTGGCTTAGTGTTGATAGAATAAACAAACTTGAAGAATCTGGTTTAGATATTAAAAAGCTTTCAAACCCTGTATTACTAGCTTTTCTTCGTTCTATCGATGATGAGGACTTCGTCAAACTATGTGGCCAGAGTTCTAAAATTGTAGATCACTATTTTCATGCAATGCTAGAAAGAGAAAGAGAACGTCAAGACCTATTAATGGTGCCTCAGAAGCAAACATCAATTCTTTCTATGATAGCTTTAGATATGTGTGAAAATGATTATACAAGTGATAATAGAGAAAAAATAATATCGCTCATAAAAAATAAAAGCTTAAACATTCTTGAAGAGACTAGACATTTGTATCCTGGTAAAGATCGGCCCACTATTGATGCCCTGGCTAGTAAAATTGCAACACATGCCTTCTTTGATAGAAGTAATCAAGGCGAAAATAAAATTGAATTTGTTAATGAGTTTGTGTTCGGGAATTTCATTGCAAATGGAGTCATAGCTAATCATTCAAATGAGTGGTTAGCAAATGATGAGCGTTTCGTTGAACCTGCTGTTCAATCTTACCTACCAAGGGATGTGGAAGACCGAATCCTATTGTGGGAAAGATTAAGTGGAATGCGTGAATTTTTAAGTGCTACAGATCATATGAAGTATGAATACATGCTATCCCAAGAGGTTGACCAAGATGTATATCTGGACACTACTATAACAGGATTAGATTTTGATAGTGCAATATTTTTTCCAAACAAACAAATAAAGAATTCAGTGTTTAACGAATGTGCTTTCTCCAATGTTGTCTTTAATTTCAATAATTTCAAAGATGTCACATTCATATCCTGTCAATTCTATGGTTGCGAATATGACACGAACAATCATCCCTATGATATCAGTTTTTTGAATTGCTCCGACAATAACGGAATTATAAATGAAATTGAGTCATATGAAGCGTCTAATAATGATGAGGATTTAGAGTTTCAGTTAGAGAAAGAAATTTTATCAAAATTTATGCAGTTGGGATCTAATTCGATCACACGACTTCATATATATACTGGTGTCTTGTATAAGATTGATGGGTATTCAAGAAAGCAGATAACTAGAGCCATAAAAAATCTAAAAGAAAAAGGGGTTTTAGAAAGTGCAAATAAAAGCTCATTCACAGCTATAAACAGATTTAATGTTGGTGAAGTCAAGCGGATTTTGGGGCGATAAAATGAATAACTTTAGTTTTAGCGACACATTAAGGATTGATATTGAAGAGCTTATATCGTCGAAACTGAACAACTTAGGGATAATGTTTCGGTTGTTTGCTAGAAATAAAGACACTCTGTCTTTAAATAAAAAGTTAGAAAACCCTAAGTACGGTATAACACATAAAATTCAAGATGCCCTTGGAGTAAGAATTGCATTATACTTTAACGATGATATCGAGTTAGTTCATAGTATTTTGAATGAAATTTTCATCGAAAGAGAAAAGGATCATAGTATTGATATAATGAAAGCCGCCGAATTTTCTGCGGTTCGTTACAATATCATATATGAACTCCCAGATGTATTACTAAATCGAGAGCGTAATTTCTCTTCAGCTTCAAACTTAATTGATTCTACTTTCGAATTACAGATAAGATCTATCTTGTCTGAAGGATGGCACGAGGTAGAACATGACCTTAGATATAAAGCGAAGCTTGACTGGGTAGGAAATGATGTTGAAAGCAGGAAACTAAATGGTATTTACGCTACATTAGAAACATCTGAATGGACTATGATAAAAATATTCGATGAGCTAGCTTATAAGCATTATAAAAATCACAATTGGAACAGCATGCTCAGACAGAAGTTTAGATTGCGACTCACTGCGCAAGAATTGCATTCTGATATAATAAACTACTTCGATGCTAACATAAATATTGCCAAAGAAATTTACAGAATACCTAGAAAGACATTAATTAATAAAATGTCTGAGAAAGGTTATACACTACCCTTAAATGTAAATAATCTTGTTTATTTTAGTAACTTGTTTTTTATAAAAAACGAAGGTTTAAATGGATTAACTCCAGGTGTTTTTAGTGAAGAATTTATGCTGGATTAACCTTTTACATTAAGGCATGTGGAGAGGGCCACTTGCTCTCTCTTTCCTATATTTTTATTGGTTTTATTATAGTTTTTAGCGATTAATTTTCGAAGCTATTTGATTTGTGTTTGCCACTTTTTATTGCATGGCCTCTATTTTCTTTTAGAATGGGCCTTGATCAAGAAAATTTTAGCCTATGATTTTACCCTTTATTTAATAAACATTCTTGAGATCATTAATTTTCCCTTCTCAGATTAATCAATCCTAAATCTAAATATCTTAGATTCAAGCAGTCTACCCTTTGCAAATCCTCACTCTGCTACAAATTACGTTTTTGGTATATACTTAACTTCAAATAATTATGTTTATAATGCTTCATCCTGTCATAGTCTAATGCTTCATCTCAAAATATTGATTGTAAATCACACACTAACCTAACTTCATATAATGGGAGTCATACGAACCCTCACGGCTCGATACCTATCCTCCAAATCGAACGCTCGCTCTTACCTCTAACCTTATATAATTATCTTTATATAAGTCCAGACAGGGGGCCGGAAAAGCTGTATCATGCGGTTCCGGGCCAAATCCTTATCAATGAGGTCGTTTATATAGACCGTTTCCGGGCATGAAAGCGGCCGACGGTGCTATATACCGGCAGCTTAAAAAAACGGCAGCGTTACGTGAAATCTGGCGGGTAACCGCCCGGCTGTTTTCACAGAATTCACGTAGCGTCGCCAGAGCGTAAATGGGGGAAAACTGAACAGGATGAAAGATCTCTCCGTTTTTACCGACCTCATCCCAGGAGCGGCGCCGGATGATGACCTGACCGGAAGGCTGGCGGCTTTCGTCCGCCACCGCGAGGCTTTTTCACCCAATACGTGGCGCCAGCTGCTGAGCGTCATGCGGATCTGCTGGCGCTGGTCGCAGGAAAACCGGCGTTCGTTCCTGCCCATGTCGCCTGAGGATTTGCAGGACTACCTTTTCCACCTGCAGGCCGCCGGCCGTGCAACGTCAACCGTTTCGGTTCACGCCGCGCTGATCGCAATGTTACACCGTAACGCGGGCCTGATCCCTCCGACGGTATCACCCGACGTGGTGCGCGCCAGAAAAAAAATTAACCGCACCGCCATCATGTCCGGCGAGCGTACGGGACAGGCTGTGCCCTTCTGCCGTCCGGATCTCGACCGTCTGGACGCGCTGTGGCAGCAATCGCCCCGACTACAGCACCTGCGGGATCTGGCTTTCGTTCACGTGGCGTACGGCACTCTCCTGCGGATGAGCGAGCTATCACGCCTGCGGGTGCGTGACGTCACGCGCGCGACCGACGGGCGCGTTATTCTTGACGTGGGCTGGACCAAAACCATCCTGCAGTCCGGCGGCATCGTCAAGGCTCTGAGCACGCGCTCTTCAGGACGGCTTTTGACGTGGATCCGCGCGGCGGGCCTAGCGGACGAGCCCGATGCTGTCCTGTTCTGCCCCGTTCACCGGTCAAATAAGGTTAACGGTGTCACGACCGTGCCCATGAGTGCGCCAAGCCTGGAAGACATCTGGCGCCGGGCAAGGCGGTATGCTGGCCAGACGTCCCGCCAGGAAACCAATAAGGGGCGTTACGCCAGCTGGAGCGGCCACAGCGCGCGCGTCGGCGCCGCGCAGGATATGGCCAGAAAAGGCGTATCCATCGCGCAGATCATGCAGGAAGGCACCTGGACGCAGACCCAGACGGTGATGCGGTATATCCGCATGGTTGAGGCGCATAAAGGTGCTATGGTGGCGCTGATGGAAGATGATGATTAGTCTGGCCTGCTGGGCGCCTGTTAAGAAATTCCCCGGTATGGCCACCGCTTGTCAAAAGGATTTTCATGGCAAATTGCTTATTAAAAATATTTTCCCCTGAGGCCGGCTCCCCACTCCTCCTGGCATCTCCGGGCTCAGACCTCACCATAGTTACCTCCGTTGCAGCTGGCCCTTTTCTGTCAGAAAAATAATTTAATTACAATGAGTTGTAAATGACAGTCATTTATTCACAGCATACCTCCTGTTGGTAAGTCATTAAGCTGGTGCATTATTTACTCTGGCTTTTAATCAACATCCGCGGCGAGAGCTGTACTTTTTTATAGGGGTAAGGATCCGCATATCTGCGCAGGGTCTGTGTGCTGCGAATCTGAACGGGAGAATGCCCCTGCTGCTGCTAACGTAGGTGTTTTGTGCGGCTGCCTGAATTAACCTGAATGAATCATGCATGATGCGAAGGAAAACATATGGCCATCGATAAAACCGGTTTCATCCCTTTGCCTGCCTTCAGCGGCTTTCAGCCGGCATTTTCGCCGCTAATCGCTGACGTAGTGCAGAAACTGGGGGCCGTGATGCCCGAACTGATCCACAGTGTTTATGTTTATGGCAGCCTGGCTGAAGGCAGAGCAAAAGAGTCGGTTTCTGACCTCGACCTGACGGTGATATTCAGACGTGAGCCGGATGAACTCGCGACGAGTGAACTTATGGCAATTGTGTCCTGTCTTGAGCAGCAGCATCCGGTCATCAGTAAGATTGATATTGATCCAGGCGTTCTGGATACCGTTATGCAGCCTGCCAGCGCAGAGCGCTGGGGCTACTGGCTGAAACATCACTGCATCTGCATTTATGGTGAAGATCTGCGTGATCGCTTCAAACCTTTCAGACCCTCAAGGAGTATCGCGATTGCTGTTAACGGTGATTTTCATACTGTGCTGAACGACTATATTTCACGGATGAAGCCCTCCCTTGCGCCTTCACAGCGGCATGCGCTCCAGCGGGCGGCGGCACGCAAAGCTATCAGGGCGACAAACATTCTGAGAGATGAAAGAGATACGGACTGGCCGTCAACGCTGGAGGAGCATCGTGAAAAATTTAATGACCGGTATCCGGCCCTCGCGGAAGAAATGGATTACCTGCTCAGCATCAGTCACCGCCCACGCGGCGACATCATGACTTTTGCTGGTAGAGTCTCTACATTTTCCTACTGGCTGAATGCCGAGTTCAGCACGCGTAACCGGTAATCGCGCATAAGCCGGCAGAGGCTTGTGCAGACACCATTACTTCAGCATCGTGATACATTCCGGATGCTTAGCGCGAGGCATAGGATTCAGAAAATAACAGCGACATCGCATGATGGAACGTTTATGGCGTTCTGACGCGCCCATCCGGCATGTGTCGTGACAGCGGATACATTATCCGCCAGAGATATCTCATTTTTTCAGGCTGAACGGTCCACAGATGTTATATCTGCATCCCGCCGGACATGAAAAAAGCCCGCAAGGGTGGGCTGACTGGCTATCACTATTTATCGCCGTAGTGATAGCGGGCTGCATAGATAATGATCTCTCCGTTCTGAATTGAGTAGATCATCCGGTGGCTCTGATCGATGCGGCGCGAATAGAGGGCCGGATCTTTGTGATGCCGTAACCGTTCAGGTTTTCCAATGCCGGTCAGCGGATCGGCCTCTATGCTGTGAAGCAACTGCCGGACGCGTTCAAACTTCTTTTTGTCTGTATCACGCCAGTAATTAAGGTCGTCAGCGCCATTTTTCGTGAACTTAATATTCCACTTCGACAAACTCGCCGCGCTCCGCCTGTTTCATTGACTCATTAATATGCGCTGCGTTCGCCGGGTTGCTGAACAGATACACTGTTTCCATCAGTGCCTCATACTCTCCCGCATCGATTATCACAACATCAGGTGCGTCGCGGCGCATAATGCGGACAGGCTCGGCGTCGTCGGTGACACGCTTCATCGTATCTGCGAAATGTTTGCGTGCATCGGTAAAATTGATTGAATGCATGTTATTAACCCCCATCAGTTGATGACCATTATGAAACATGTACTCAAATAAGTACAATTTTAAATTGTCACGATTTCATATCAGGGTTAAGACAACACGCAGAGCCCTGCAGGACGGTTAAATAAGGCTTTGTGTAAAATTTTACATCTGGGCACCGGAATGAAAACTATATGTCTTTACAAAGCCGGTCTTCCAGGAGTGTTTTATTTGATTAGAGGAATATCACTCAGTCGCGTCGTATAACGCGGTGACAGTATTTCTCTTTTCATCTGCCAACTACTGTCCCGCGCGCCCTGTCCCGCAAAGGCCGGAGCGGTTTATCCTGTCCAACGCCGACATCAGCGCATCTGCGTTTGCACGCGGCGGCTGCTCGCTGAACATGTAATATTGCGCCACGCCCGATTGATAGAAATCGCCCAGCATGACGCCAGCTTTTGCATACCGGTAGCCTTCCCGCCAGATTGTGCTCAGTCCACCAAGCGCTGACGCGATAATGTCACGCGTGTCGTTCGTCGGATAATCGCAGATGCGGGAGGCCGTATTTGAATACTGCGGCTCATTATCGTGACGCCCGGTAGCGATCGATACGCTGATGTGCCGGCAGCGTGACTGCTGCTCCCTGAGCTTTTCCGCCGCACGAGTGGCATAGAGCACCACCGCCTGCTGCATATCCTCAAGTCGGGTGATGCGCTGCCCGAAGGAGCGCGAGTTAACTATCTGTTGCTTAGGCGGAGGCGCATCCTCAAGCGCCAGGCAGGACTCACCGTTGAGTTCACGCATTGTGCGCTCAACGATAACGTCAAAGTTCTTTCCTATCATGCTGACGTTACTATCCGCCAGTTGCAGTGCCGTGGTGATGCCAAGATGGTTAAGGCGAACGCTAATGCGTCGTCCAATTCCCCAGATATCACTCACGTCGATCAGCTGTAGCAGTTTACGCTGGCGACTTCTCTCTTACAGGTCCACCACGCCGTTTGTCTGCGTCCACTTCTTCGCCGTATAGTTAGCGAGCTTGGCCAGTGTTTTGGTCGGTCCAAACCCCACGCCAATGGTCAGTCCTGTTTCCCTTCTGATGCGCGTGCGCATCTGCTGCCCGAACTTATCAAGGGGAAAAAGGCTGCCAATGCCGGTGACGTCCAGAAAGCTTTCATCTATTGAATACACCTCCTGACCGGCTGCCATTTCGCCCAGAATAGCCATCATGCGTGCCGACATGTCGCCATTTATGTGGAAGGAAAATCTACAGAAATTATTGGTGCTTTAAGGTCAGCTATGAACTGTGAGTTCAACCGATGGATGCAACACATTGGTTAAAATCCTCTACGGGTGATTCATAGTCTAGCGTTTTTCTTGGCCTCTCGTTGAGCTGTCTGGCAACACTGTTTAGTCTTTGCTGGCTGTGAACCGATAAGTCAGTTCCTTTTGGAAAATACTGCCTGAGAAATCTGTTTGTATTTTCATTGGAGCCGCGTTGCCAGGGGGATTGAGGATCGCAGAAGTAAACCTGAATATCTGGGCTACAGTAAACCGGGTGTGGCTGGTCATTTCTGCGCCCCGGTCCCATGTTAATGTTTTATAGAGCTCAACAGGTAATTCCCGGGCTGGCCTGATGAGTACAGATATAATGGTTATGGTCTTGTTGTCCCTGATTTTGGCCAGCATAACAAAGCGGGAATGGCGTTCTACCATCTTGACAATATAAGAGTTTTTAGAACCCTGTATCAGTTCTCCCTCCCAGTGACATGGTATGGCTCTGTCTGTGGCTACAGGTGGCCTTTCGCTGAAGGGTATCGCATCCGGGAATGAGCCAAATCCCTTCCTTTTAAGCGATGTCGTTCTGGATTTACGTACTGTTCTTCCGCTTCTGAGGCACTGCTTCAGCTCTTTTTTAAAGCTCCCCGGGTTTGTATAAAAAGCGTTTTATAAATTGTTTCGTGTGACACATGCATTTCCTGGTTATCGGGATAAAAGCGTTTCAGCCAACCGGCGATTTGTTCTGGCGTCCAGCCCTGATGCACTTTCTCTGCAATGACTATACATAATGTGGGGCATTCTATTAACTTACAGGGTTTAGGCCGCAAGGCATTATCCCATGCTGTTTTGTCAGTATGTGCTGCACGATATTGTTTTTAAACCTCCGTGTCTATGGATCTCGCGGCTAATAGTCGAGGGCGCTCTTGATAATTTTCTGGCGATCTCCCTGATGCTGATTTTTGCTACCAGTCCTCTGGATATATCTTCCCTTTCGTCAGGCGAAAGAGACAGCCGGTGCCGTTTTCGGGTGGGGGGGCGCTATCCCTCAGTTTGATGGATGATGGGCCTATCAGAAGAGTGATATCTGTCGAACATTCTGGCGATGTCATGCAGGGAATCACCTTGTTTATATCTGCCCTAATAATCGCTTTCTGTTCCGACGTGTAGTTAATGCGCGTTCTTCGTTTCATGGCAACGTCCTCCTCGTTTAAGAATAGCGTTAACGGACAACAGGGCTTTATCAGGTCGCTGAGTATCTGAGCTGTCGTGTTTTGTTAGATGTTCTGCTACAGAAATTGCCTGGGCTCAGTTAGGGGTCTGACGCTCAGTGGAACGAAAACTCACTATAAGGGCTTCAGCCCCCTTTGCAGGGGCATTATACCTTCCAGAGCAGCGATGAAATTATTGACCTGGATGCACTGGTTGCCAGCCTGAAACTGTAGTCACGGAATTCCGGCTGTTCCGGCGTAAAAACACACGCCTAGTCCCGCTTGCTGGCGAGTTTTGTACTGACGTTCAACTGGTGCCACTGCTTCTGTAACGGGTCAAAGCGGCGTAACGTTTCAGCCTTTTAGTCGCACGGCGGCCCGCTTTTCGCTCATCAGGAATAATGAGTTGACGACGATCGCGGTGAGGGTACCCGCCGCCATGCCGTTACCCAGCACCATCTGCACTGCGACAGGGAAATTCTGGTACAAGCCAGGCACGAGGATCGGCAACATCCCCATCGCCAGACCAGTGGCCAAGGCATAGGTCTTCCCCGGCTTGTGCAGCGGCTCACGGGCGATCATATCGATGCCGATGACCCCGATGATACTGAAGACAATCACTGCCGTCCCGCAGACCACCGGACCGGGCAGACAGGTGGCAAGGCGCACCAGCGGAGAGAATAACGCAATCAGTATTAACAGCAATCCGGCAATCGCCGTGACGTGGCGTGATTTGACGTTAGTGGTCCTAACCACGCCGATATTCTCGCCGGAGGTTATGATCAACGAGGTACCGAAAATGCCGCCCAGCAGCGAGATAACGGCGTCGCCGCGGATGGTGCGGGGAATGGCCTGACGGACGTTTTGTGTCGATTTGACAATCTCTGCGGTGGCAATCGTTTGCCCGGTTGCTTCAGCCATAGAAATCACCGCATAAATTAACATCGGCAGAGACGCTGACAGATTGAAGATTGGCCAGCCGAACGGAAACAGCTGCGGCAGGCTGAACAGCGGCCCGTGGCTGACGCCGCTAAAATCGGCGCTGCCCAGCAGCATAGCAAGCAGTGTGCCCGCCAGCAGGCCAAACATGACCGACAGCTGACGCAGGATGCCGCTGAACGCCAGGGCGAAGATCAGCGTAATCAGGATGGTGACCAGTGCCAGAATAATGTTCGTGGGCTGTGCAAAGTGGCTACTGCCCGGCTGACCAATAATGAGCCCGCCATACAGACGAATCAGGTTGATGGAGACCAGCAGCAGCATAATCCCGATAATAAACGGCGGGAGGTGGTGCAGAAAACGGCGAAAAACGGGTAGGGCAATAAAATAAAACAGCGATGTTAAGATCACCGCGCCAATTGCCGTCTGTATATTTGTCTGTAAAGCGATAGCGATGAAGATCGCGATAGGCGCGCCACCCGGAACCATAATAAACGGCAGGCGCGCGCCGAAACTGCCGATACCGAGGCTTTGCAGGATGGCCCCCAGCCCGCACATCAAAAAGGTGGCGCTTAGCAGCGATGTGGTGACGCCATCGCTGAAGTGAAGCGCCTGGGCAATAAGAAAAACGGCGGTGATCGGCGTAGCGGCCACAACCAGCACATGCTGAAGGGCCAGCAGCAGCTTAGTTTGCCAGGGCAAGGCTTCGCTTTCCGGCACGGCGGAGTCATAATACGGCATAAATTCCTCCCAAAGACGTGAGAACATCCCCGCCGACCCGCGCCGGCGAAGAGCGATTATTTAAGCCACGGTAGCGCATCGGCCGAGTAGCGATGCGCGCGAAAGGCGCTATTATGCTTACCGGGGATGATCCCCTTACTAAGATGCTCCGGGTATTCATTGAAGTAAGGAATAATGTATTCCCATACCGTTTCCCCCTGCGGAGTAACTTCAAACAGGCGGCCGAAAGCGGATTCGCAGATAAAGGTATTGCCGTTGGCCAGGCGCTGAGCGCTGCCCATATAGGGTGAGAAAAAGGCCGGCGGGAAAATATCGCGATATTGCCAGCGAATAGCCTGGGTGTGCGGGTCGAACTCCAGCACCGTGGAGTGTGGCGAGGTCACGCCGGGGCGCAGGTTACCGTTATCGAACACCAGAATCGAACCATTTTCCATCTCAATCGGGGTGTGCTGTTGGGCGACGACATCGGGCCCCACGTGCCAGACCACGCTGCCGTTCTCTTTATTGACGGCAATCACCCCGGAGGTGGTACGCAGGCTCATCAGCACTAGGCCGTCGCGGGTGACCGACAGACCGTTGATCATCGGCCAGTGGCGGCGGTCGAAGATCTCATGAACCTTAAAATCTTCCGGGGCCAGGTGCTCCCAGGCGCGCCATTCCCATACCACTTCACCGTCGCGATTGACCTCTTTGACGACATCACTCTGTATGACGCCGTCCGGGGCATCGCGGCGCGGATCGCCGCCGGTAACCCGAGCGGAAATTTCTGTCGGCAGTGGCGCCGCCGCGGTATACAACAGATTACCGTTCTCCAGCCACTGCGCGTCGTGGTGATGGAAGATATCCTCATAATGCCAGACCACTTCGTTATCCGGATTGACTTCATAAAAATCGCCACCGTGCCAGAGATCCCAGGCCGGATAAAGGTTGGCCGACGTGCTGTGGCTACCGTTATAGCCGAGGTTACCGTTAGGCAGCAGCACGGCATCGCGTCCGGTACGAACCGGGAGCTGCCACTGGTGCACAACTCTTCCAAACTCATCAACCAGATATACCCGGCCTTCGGCAGTTTGAGGGGCGAAGAGCGTATAGCCGCCAAAGCTTTTCTCCATATCGGAGAAGGTCAGCCCGCTCGGACGACGCCCGAGGGTGAATGCAGGATCCTCAGATAAATTTGCCACATAGCCTCCTGAAACGATTATTTTTTGGCAAAATGCGCCATTAAAACGTTTTAATGAAGCATCATTAGATAGGAATACTCGCCAGAGAGCTACGGAAAACGGGCGCTTTTTTAATATGATTTTGTTATGGAATAGTGCCGAAATTCCTAACTCGGAAATGTGCTACCCTCGATCGTAAACT
This sequence comes from Candidatus Pantoea floridensis, assembly GCF_900215435.1. Lineage (NCBI taxonomy): Bacteria > Pseudomonadati > Pseudomonadota > Gammaproteobacteria > Enterobacterales > Erwiniaceae > Pantoea > Candidatus Pantoea floridensis. Next base: position 132,921 of record NZ_OCMY01000003.1, on the reverse strand, counting down.
TTAGGGAGGGAACGTCAGCCAGATGACTGCTCAAGGTAAAAAACGCGCCAGACTCATTGATGTTGCACGCCTTGCCAGCGTATCGCCTGGCACCGTGTCTAATGCGTTACATCACACCCGTTTTGTCGAACCTGAGACCCGGCAACGCATCGAAGAGGCGATTCAGGCGCTGAACTACACGCCTAATATTCGCGCCCGCCAGCTGCGTACCGGGAAAACCAACACTATTGCGCTTCTTTCTTCCTTGCCGCTGACCATCGCCTCCGGAGCATCGAAGCTGGGATTTATGATGGAGGTCGCGCTTACGGCGGCGATTATGGCTCTGGAGAAGCAGCATGCGCTGATCCTGGTCCCGCCCGGAAAGAACCCGCTGGACATGGTGACCTTTGATGCCGCCATTCTGCTTGAACCCACCGAAAACGATCCGCAACTGCAGGCTCTGCAACAGGCGGGGATCCCATGCATCACTATTGGCCGTACGCCGGGAACACCGACACCGGTACCGTGGGTGGATCTGCACTCGGAAGCGACGGCCAAACTATTGCTGACCCACCTGCAGACAGAAGGCGCCGATTGTTGCGCGCTCTTTGTCGGGCATACGCCGCGGACTTCCGCGCAGGAAACGGAGGCAGCTTATCGCCTCTGGTGTGAGGAGCGGCAGGAGCCGGTGATCTATTACCTTGATGAGCATGAAGGGGAAACTGCAGGCTATCGGGCAGCGCGTCAGATGTTGCAGGAACATCCCAAAGTCAATGGAGTCCTGGTACTGGTTGATACCTTTGCCAGCGGCTGCGTGCGCGCTTTTCAAAATGCGGCGATCGCCATGCCGCAGCAGATGCGCTTAGCCACCCGTTATGACGGTATTCGCGCCAGGGAATCTTTGCCGCCGCTGACGGCGGTGAACATGCACCTTGATGAGATCGCCCGTCAGGCCATCATGCTACTGTTTGAAGTCCTGGCCGGACATAACGTGGTCGGCAGCTGCGGGCAAATGCCAGAACTGGTGGTCAGAGCCTCAAGCAGAGCGTCATAATGCTTCGGATAAGAGACATGATTAAGCAACATCAAAGAAATCTTCCAGAATTTTATAAACCGTTGAGCGGGCTTATACTTAGCTGCCGGGCTATCTCTGTTGCGCCTGCACCCTTCTGGTGAAGCGCCAGTACAGTGGTCCTGTCTACAGAACGCCTGCGGCCAAATTTGATTCCTTTAAGCTTAGCTTCCTGTCTAACCTTGTTTGTGCGCTCCAGAATTCTTCTGCGTTCAGCCTGGGCTACTGCTGAGAGGATTGTGACTACCATTTGCCCCATTTCACCATCGGTGCTGATCCCGGCGTCAAAAAACCGGACAGCCACGTCCTGAGCATCGAACGCTTTAATCAGCTGAATCATATCGGCAGTATCGCGGCCAAGGCGGTCGAGTTGCTTCACCAGAATGGCATCACCTTCCTCCACCTCCATGCACCGCAAATCAAACCCTTGACGATCTGTATGACTGCCGTATGCCTTGTCGGTAAAAATGCGGTTGGCTTTGATGCCAGCATCCCTTGAATACCGTCAAATTTTCAGCAGCTCCCGCCAAGAGCACCACCCTGGCTGCCTGCGATTACCTCAGCTGCGAGTTCAGCTCACGACGACAGTATTTTGACGACACACCAACGGAATTCATCAGCCAGCCATGGAAACGACTGGTGATTAATAAAGAAAAACATATCACCCGCCGGGGATACACGCTGTGCTTTCTCAGGCAACTGCAGGACAGCCTGAGACGACGGGATACCAGTTTTCCACGCGGCTGGCTGATGCCGGTGCTTTGGTTTTCTGGCGCATGGACAATGGCGCCGATTATGACGTGCTGAATGATATTGCCAGAGGGCAGTCACATCCCCGAAAAATAGCCTTTCAATGGGACGAAATGATCCGGGTCACAGGCTCCCTGAAGCTGGGCAAGGTACAGGCTTAGCTCTTGGTCCGTTCATTACTGAAAGTGAACGTCTCTCCGGACTGCCCCAGGCAATCATTGAAGTGGGACGCATTAACAAAACGCTGTATCTGCTTAATTATATTGATGATGAAGATTACTGCAGGCGCATCCTGACCCAACTTAACCGGGGAGAAAGCCGCCATGCCATTACCAGAACTATCTGTCACGGTCAGAAAGGTGAGATTAGAAGGCGATATACTGATGGTCAGGAAGATCAACTGGGCGCATTGGGGCTAGCTAGTCACCAACGCCGTCGTGTTATAGAACACTATTTATGCGGAATGGAAAATCTACAGAAATTCTTGATGCTTTAAGGTTCCCTATGAGCGAAAGACGGACATTAACCCAGTGCCAGCTGTTTTTTATATTCCAGAGCGAGCGCTCTTATCTAATATTTAAAAGACTGACTTATTCATTCCATTAGTCATGCATTGACTGGCCCGCTCCGTTCAGCCGCGACGTTCATCTGAACATCAGTTGAATTTCCGGCGGAAAAGCTATTGAAAGGGACAGGCAAATTCCGCGCCTGCTTGTGAATGGCGTTAAAGTTTATATAACGGTCAATATCGCAAAATTTCGGACCGTATAAGTGATTATTCTAAAGCCATGTTCTTACGAAAATATCCCCTAAAAGTGGACGCAAGGAATACAATGCCGGTTGCCGCTCACAGTAGTCAGAACGGAAATATTTCACAGTCTGAGCGGTGGGTAAATCATCGTGCTGTTGCATCTGGCATACGTCCTTGGACACATATTCGTGTAAATCATGAATTTTATTCCGGCATGAATCAGAAGGGGTGACGGAGGTCTTTTCTGCAGACAAGCTTCGCTTTAAGACGAAACCGGAATTCTCTGGTGTATTTATTATTCTGTGCAAGTCGGCCTGCACGGTGGACAACCGCCTGCCACCTACGCCGTCTGGCTCGTACTATAAGCATGACATGCTCCTTCTGTGAGCCTGATTCCGGCAGCATGCCTCTGTCACCTCTTTTAAAATATTTCTTTAAACTGTCAGATTTGGAGTCATCAGGAGTTAACGTACCCGAAAACCATATTGCGGGTAGATAAATTTAAATTATTTTAAAACCAGTGCCGCGTCAGATATTTATAATTTACTAAAAAGGTTCATTATATTTACCCTTCTTCACCTATAGGCCATAACGATAGATTAATTTAAAAATTCACACCCAACTTGATATAATTAAGGAGTGGTTAACTTCATTCTCATTCGTTAATTAAGCGAGGTGTAACGTGTTGTACAGCGAAGACATGACCGGTCACGCAGTTATTGGTGAAGCAGCAGTCAATCTTGCCGTGCGTGAACAGGAAATAACCGTCGATTCGCTCCTGACGGAGCTTAACATGATGTTGAGAGATGAAGAGCTCAGCAGTCACATTGCCCGCATCAGCGCTGCCATTGACTGGCTGCGTGGCTTGCGTACCCTGGGCGCCGGCGGTGGCATGACAAAGAGCTGGATGCTTTCTGGTACAGGCGACCACAGTGGAGGCAGCGAGGCGGCCATCCGTCTGCAGGCTGATGAAGACGATGAAATGAGATAATCACATTCCGCCAGCGCGGGCGACGGGTGCCCGCTCTGTTCTTTGAACGAAAACCTGAATCAAATAAATATAGTCAGGCCAAGGAAACGATATTCACCTTCCCCTTTCCTATAATGATACTGACGTCAGGCATGCGCTGCGGAAGCTGTTCAACCAGCGACATAATAAAATCACGAAATCATTTCCAGCGCCGCCATCCGCTCAGGTTGTTCCGGCAGGGACCTTCACAGCATGAAAAACACAAATTCAGTATCCGCCATTCGCGCCCGCCTGCAGAACCTGGGCGAGACGCTGACGGCAGAGCGTAATGAGCTTGAAGCAGCTATCAAGGCAATTCTGGCCTTGGGCGGTCAGCTGACCAAAAAAACGCTCATTATTCACGTCATTAGTGAGCTCGAGCAGGAGCAGGACGCGCAGAGGCAAACGGTGCTGCGCGACGTGCTGGAGCTGATCGTGACCCACACGCCGGACGATGCCGGCGGTCAGGCTTTGTGAGGCTGAAACTCCGGTCAAGTCTATTCGTCAGTTCAGTTTTCCTGCAAAGAGGCGGATAGCCCGGTTGCAGGCCTCGCGCATGGTCATACTGGCGCTGGACTCCTTCAGGCACCACAGTGTACCGATGAGCTCGTGCGGGTTCACTGATTCGCCTCGGCGCAGTATTTGCCTGATGGCCAGCCCGATGGCTTCGTGCATCAGGTACTGTATTTCACTTTCGTTTTTCAGATACGCTCCGCTTATTGGGGATATATACAGTGTATCGCGGTAAGCGGTGCGCATAAATATGTACGAAAAAAAAACGCCCGGAGGCGCTTAAATCAGCGGGGTGGCGGCCCCGTCGGGCGGTATATCTCTTTCGCCGCCCAGCACCTCGTACTCGTGACCGGGCTCGGGTACCTCGCCCGGCAGGGGCGTGGCGTCATCAGGCATCATTGTAGAGGAGTGCAGTCAGGATTTTCCCCGCCTGGTGAACGAGTGACTGCGGATAAAATCGTTAAAGAAAAAATATTTTCGTGTATATCACGATCGCCAGTCCCGGCCCCCCTGAGGTTAATTTCATCTACCTGAAAGGGGGGAACAATGACGTAAGATCATCACAACGGGCGGCAACGACCCTTCAGCCCGTCGTCGCATCAGCATAAATTCTCCCCCCCCTGCATTGATTGCCCACCCTCCCCCGCTTTTTCCGAAACTTACGCTCTTCGCTCCGCGCCTCGTTTACTGCCATATACTTGACTTAACAGACGGGGAATTCAGAGCCGGGGCACGCCGGTAAACCTCTTTTCCATCTCCTGTCGCACACACATTCAGCCAGGGGCCTTTACAGCATGAGAAATACGAATTCGGTTGCGCACATTCAGGACTGCCTGCTGGGCAGCGGCAGCCGCTTTGAGTCACAGAAGGAGACGCTGGACGACCTTCTCGCTGATGGAGTACCGGTAAGTAACAAAACCATCATAATGCAGATTATGAGAAAAATTACGGATGAAAAGGACGGTGTGAGGCAGAATACGTTGCGTGTACTTCTTGAGCTGGTCGTGGGGTATACGCCAGACGATCCGGGCATCTGAAGGCGGTCTTGCTGCCGGCCACGCACAGCCGGCAGATGCAGGCCAGTACTTTCATGCGCTGCAACGCGGTCTGACACGCGCGATGCCAGCTGAAGGCAGGGTCCGGGAGCTGCCATATACGCGATCTGCTTTCGTTCAGAACAGCCTCCGTGTGCCCAAATATAATGCGGTGGATTTAATCTCTGTGTCGGTTTGTGCACATAACTATCGGAGAGTGTCGTCCCGGACAGGTTCTCGGGCCGGTACACGCCTGAGCGCGACCGCTGAGGTCATCTTCATCGTCGTCTTCCGGCCAGAGCCGGACTAAATCCTATCGCGTCAGTTCTTCTCGTCGTTCAGGCCCGCAAGGGTCTGCAGGTACGGCACGCGCCGGACGGCCTTCTCCGGCTCGTGGAAGCTCTTCAGCCAACTTCTGGCTTCGGATATTTCTGCGAGCCGTTTATCGCTGTCGCCGGCCTGCACCATGTGCTCAAGCTCGGCAATAAGCGATTGAACGCTTATTTCCTTTTCGCCCAGCGCCAGGCTAAGTGCCGCTTCGCCAATAATGACGTGCCCTTTCCCGTCGTGTTGAATAGACAAATTTACTACCTCCTTTTACGTTGATGACAGCCTCACGTCACACTGTAGACGTCGCTGAAGAAAGCGTCCGGAGGATGTTCTGAAAAAACCTTAGTCCGTAATAATTTATTTCAGTCATTTTGATCACAGGGCTCTTTGTGCGTTAAAAACTACCGTTTCAGGCTTTCTGGATATTTATTCAGCGTCTCATCATACCTGTTGCCGGTCCGGTTTGAGAAATGGCCGCTGGCTGCTATGGTGCCCGTGACAATCTGCGGCAATACGGAGCCTGAAATGCTTACAACAATAATTTACCGGAGCCACCTTGCCGATGAGGTACCCGTCAGCGTTCTGCCGGGAATGGTGGAGAAGGCCAGCCTGCTGAACGCCCGACATCAGGTCACGGGGATCCTGCTCTTTAACGGCACACACTTCTTTCAGATTCTGGAGGGACCGGAGGAAGGCGTACTGGACATTTACGGCCGCATCTGCGCCGACCGGCGCCACCATAACGTGGTTGAGCTGATGCGCGACTATTCACCGTCGCGCCGCTTTGGCAACCACGGCATGGAGCTGTTCGACCTGCGCCATCACGACAGCGGCAGCGTGCTGCAGGCGGTGCTTGACCGCGGCACGTCTAAATATCGTCTGACCTATGATGACCGCGGCCTGCAGTTCCTGCGAACCTTCGTGGAAGCACGTGAGAAAGAAAACTACTTCGAGGTCCTGCCCGCCGACTACTGGGACTTCGTCCCGGACGACAACGGGTCACCGGCCCCGGCAGCGGGCGTCACCTTCCGCCCGGTGGTCGATCCGCTCGGCCGTGAGGTCACGGCCCTTGAGGCCCTGCCCGATGACGCGCCGGCAGGGCTCTCCGGCGTGGCGCTGTACGAGCATAATCTCGATGCGGTCACCGGGGCGATGAACAGGGCCGGCAGATCGTGCCCTGACGACATCATGCTGTACCTCAGCATTCTGCCTATGACGCTGGTTTATGTTCCGGAGGCCGTCAGCCGGCTCGTCAGCGCCATTGACAGCGCCGGGATGGTGCCGCAGCAGATCATTCTGGGCGTCAGCGAGACAGAGATTATCTCTCAGCTGGAAGCGTTTTCTCAGGCGGTGCGTCAGCTGAAGCAGGCCGGCATCAGTCTGTCCATCGATAACTTTGGTGACGGCTCAGCCGGACTGTCACTGCTGGCGCACGTGCAGCCTGATCGCGTGCGCATCGGTGCCGGAATCGTTCGCAATATTCACCGCAGTGGCCCCCGTCAGGCGGTGGTACACGCCGTGCTGCGCTGCTGTTCGGCGCTGGAAATTAACGTGATCGCGGCGGGCATTGAGCAGCCGGAGGAGTGGATGTGGCTGGAGGCGGCGGGGGTCACTGATTTCCAGGGCGCTCTGTTCACCGCTGAAGGCGCGGCCGTCGCCTGGCCGGAGACACGGGAAGCCGTCTGAGGCACGGGACAGAAATGGGCCCGCAGGCCCCGGATGATTAACAGGCTGCGGCACGCTGAGGCGGGTGCTGCGCGGCAATAACGGCCGCCGGCGCTTCAGCCTTTTCCTGCCGCAGCGTTCTGCCGCGGTTGGCCTTTTCAAGCCAGGTGCGGAAATGCGTCGTCATGGCCGCCGCGTGCTGCGCGTCCGGAGTGCGGTAAATCAGCAGCCGGCTTTTGGTCTGGTTTGTGCAGTCTATGGCGTAAATCTCGACGCCGGCACCGCGCTGCTCGCTTTCAATTGCTGTGAAATGCATCTGAGGCCAGCGGTTCACCTTCAGCATAAACTCACTTAAAATCATTTTTTTTCCTTTTATTGTTATAAAACCGGTTCTCTTTTCACTGGTCCGCCCAGTGTAGAGCTGGTTGCAGACTCTGCAAGTGGTCAGCACAACAATATGCGTAAAGGTTGCGAAAGCCCCCCCCCCCCCCTTTTTTCGGCGCCGGAGATAGCTTCAGCATGCGCCAGCGGGAGGTATCCGGCAATCCGCCGGCAGACTATCGGTGCAACAGGTATTAACGCACATGAGACGCAGCAATGCTTAACGAAGACAGGCTCACTCAAGTCGCCGGTAATCCGGAAAATCATGACCCTGGGGCCGTGACGATGGCGCAGGAACCCCTGCAGCTGCGCCGCGCGCTGGGTGCGCCCAGGGCCTTTGTACATCCGCTGGGCGAGCTTTACGTTGAGGACGGGAGCCATGATCTGGCCGGCGAGCCTGGCGGCGCGCGGCGACGTCTGCCTGTACCGCCTGGAGAAGCCTTAACGGTGGCGGAACCCGCATCGCCAGCAGCAAAGCAGCGTGGTCGCAGCAAGAAAATGTCCGCGCAGGAGTAAGGCACCGTCAGAGCAGGATACCTCCCTCACTGGCAGCGTTACCGTGCCGGATATTTACACTGCAGTGGAAAAGTTTTATGCCGGACAGATTACCCTTTTATGTCCGGACCAGTTCTGCTGTGGTAAGCTCCGCGCCCGAAACCTGCTGCCGGATAACCCCATGAAAAATGACTTTGAAGAAAAAATGGCCGACATCATGATTGGCGAGGCCGTAACGGCGCTGCTGGATGAAGACGTGGCCATCAGCTGGGCAGTCCTGACAGACCGCCTGCGCGCGGCGATTGAACATGAAACGGATGAAGACCGGGTTCGCGCGGGGCTGCGCGCTATCGAAGAGGTCCGGCGGGAAATGCACATTCGCGCCGGTGAGAAGACCGGGTTCGCCAGCGCTGACGATCTGTCATCGCAGAAGCTTCACTAAAGTCACCCGGGCTGTCGCGGTGCCTGTCTGTTATACTGTACGCTTATCCACCTTACGGACGGAGGTCATATGAATGATGACACCACCGCCGAAGATATCTACGCCGTTATCGGAACGGTCGTGGCGCGCCTTCTTAAGCCGGACCAGCACCTCACCCTGCACGAAATCATCAGCGCCCTGCACAGCATGGGTGAGTCGGCCAGCGCTGCCGCAATGCGCGAAAATTGCGAACGCGCGTTCAGACTTCTGGCTCAGCAGATGCACTGACCTTCAGATTCATCTCGTTATGACGCATTTCCCTCGCGCAATAACCGTAACGTGCCACACTGAGGAAAGTGAAACCACTTAAACCGGGAGGTGCCTGTGAAAGTCTGGATTGCCCTAACCCTCGCCGCCGCAGTCAGCTGCTCCGTGTGGGCTTCGCAGGGGGGATTTGACTCTCAGCCAGCGCTGAATACCGCGCTGGCTGCGCAGCAGAATTAATCTCAGAAGTTTTCGTCGTCGGGCGTTTTACCCACCACTATTTCCAGCGCGCTGCGCAGCACGTCCAGTTCGGCCACGTCTGAGGAGCTTTCAAGCTCGGCGATCAGGTAAAGAATGATCGCTTTGCTGGTCACCTTTTTACCACTGATAACGATATCGCGGATGACAGCGTCCAGCACGGCGGTTTCGGCGGCCAGTGCGTCGCCACTACTGCGGAAGTGATGAATGATGTCGGCTTCAGTGGAGGTGTGCTGTTCGTTGAGCTGCATGGTGTTATCCGTCAGGCCCCTGCGGGCAAAAGTGACCAGGCTAATGCCTGAAATAAAAACGGCCACCCTCCGGTAGCCGCGTCCTGCGGGCATCCTGCCACTCTCCGCTGCTTACGGAAATCCATCCTTCATTTTATTTCTTGCTACCGCTGTCCGGAGTCGTGCTGGCATCAAACGCGAGCACGGCTGCATCGCGGCTTTCACGGGACTGGATAAACTCAGTCTGCACCTCGCCCAGCGCCATAGCTAAAGCTTCGCGTTTCACCGGGGTTGTCGCACCGCTGTGCATTATGCGGAGTTGCCGCGCAAGGCTGTTTGCGCTGATGCTGTCTTCGTTGCTCAGCAGTGCGACCACGGCCTCGCCCAGCACAACGTCGGCGAGGCGTTTTAAATCTGTGTTGTTCATACCCGCTTCTTCAGGATCGTGCCCCTCCGGGCTGGGTGGCAGGACGGCCATTCCGGACCGCCCTGAATGCGCGCTCCGGGCGAAGCTTCATTACGGCGGGGTAACTCAGCGGTCAAACAGCATGCCGATAAGGGTCTGATAGTGACGCTCTTCCTCAGGGGTCGAAGACACCTCAAGGCGGCGCAGCAGCTTGGTGCAAATGGCCTTGCGGTTGAGGTTCTTGCCCGCGCGCAGGATTTCGACGACAATCTGTCCGAGGGTTACCTGCTGGGTCGGTGCCGACGCTTTGCTGAAGTACTGTGCAATATCGTTCGCGGTGTCCGGGAATTTCGTAACGTTCTGACGCATGGTGAACCTCTTTGGTTAAAATATAGTCGGCTCTGTCTGACCGTAAAGTTATACAATCAAATCAAACTTGTACAGAGATTGTGTTGCTGTACAGCTTATCTTTTTGTGCAAAAAGTGCTAGTTATTAATAAACAATAATTTGCGTAAGTATCAGCGGGCGAATGATGAGTGGGGTAACGAATAGGTTGTACAATATTCAGAATAACGGGGGCCAGCTTACATGTCTGGGGGCGGGGAAAAAGCCCGTCCGGTGTCTGAACCGGACGGACAAAAAATCTTCAGTGCGTCGAGCCGCGGCCCGCCCCGGTAACCCATCTCAGCTCGTCCCGGTTGCCTGAAGCTGGCATGAACCCACGGACCCAGCGTTTCGCCTCTCTTATCTGCACGCAGCGCGCAGGATTTTCCTCGGCGGCAGCCATCCCAGCCAACTCCCTTACAAGCGTGTCAACAGTAATATCCGCATTATTTAGCGCCAGATGGATCGCAGCTTCGCCAATAATCAGCTGGTTTTCGTTATAATAATAATCAAGCATGTATTTCTCTCCTTCAGCCTTACTGCGGTATTTCAGTGTAGTCCCTTAGAGGACTAAAAACCGGTTCCGTATAAATACTTTCAACGCACTATCTCGCCAGCCAGGAATGCACTCAGTTACAGAGAGGTAAAAACATTTTAAAATTCAGGCGCCTGGCATGTTATTAGAGTTAAATCTCGGAAAATACTGAATAAAATTTATTTTCCCTCTGAAATCGTTTTCATTTTGAGAGGCGGGGAGGACAGGCGATTTAATTTCAGGCAAAGATCTAACGTGATACTGAAAACATAGCCGGTGAGCCTGAAAGGTATTGTCTTTAAAATGCGCTGCGGATAAGAAAAATCATGCGATAATTCGTGTTGATTAATCTTCACCGGTATCAAATAAAATCAGGTAGTATTAATTTCCTAATTGAGCGCGCCGGGATAAATATTATCACCGGTGCGCGTCTGTATGACTTAACTAAATTTCAGGTTTTGGACCGCGGCGGCTGATAAGCCCCCCCTTACGGCCAGCCTCTCGCGCGCGATCTGGGCAGTGTTTAAAGTTGCCGCCGCTGGCAGCGCCGCCTTTGCTGCCCGCCTCGGAGGCGCGTGCGGGGTCGGCCGCAAAGTTTCCCGCACCACCGCGTCTTACTGTTGTCATGATGTATCCCTCAGATGATAGATGTGCTGTGTATCAGGCAGTTAAAGTGTGATAGCTGTGCACAATTCTGCCCGCCTTCAGAGCATTTTTATTACGGGAATACGACGGCGGATACGTTTTGCAGAACGGCTGAATCTGAATTGCGTGCCCGCTGAATCTCCGCGCTTGCGAACTCAGCGAGTGCGTGGAACGGCGCGTAACATCCCTCTGATGGAGAACTGTTATGCAGGCCCGCCGTTCCGCATCCGTATTATTTCTGCGCAGCGTTCAGGGGGGGCGTGCTGATGACTATTAGTCGTCTCAGGTGGCTTTCAGGCTCGGCGCCCCATCAGAAGGCGGCCCAGTGGCCGCAGAACGCCATCCAGCTGCGCACCGGGTGCAGGCAGCCCGACTGCCCGTCCCGTCCCACACGCGTACACGTAGTGCTCCGGGTCGCGCAGCGCCCAGGCAATCATCCCCTCCCACATCACCTTTGCGGCATTTGTCTGCGCGCTGTCGGTAATGATGATCGACCAGCGATGCAGAAAATGGCAGAAGAACCGGCGCGCCAGGCCGTGCACCGCCCCCTCGTGCTGCGGCTGACGGGTGCGCCATACCATCACCTGTATGCAGGCGCGCTCCGGTGAAGTAAAGTCTTCGGTTTCTTCAAGCCTTACCGCATACGCGGTCTCCGGCTCTGGCTCCTGCGTTATAAGCCTGAACTCTCGCTCTGCTCTGTTCTGCCAGAGGGCGTGGCCGAACGGCGTCACAAATCCGGGCAGCGTAAACGGCTCCACGTTGCGGGAAAGAAACGCGCGGGTGTCGGCCCGATTGGTGTCTTCTGGGTTCAGCACCTGACTGAAGCTGGTATCGGGCAGGGTAATGGGCATGCTGTCGTTCGCCGTTGTTTTTCTTTTCAATGAGCCTCCCTGATAACCGGAGCGTAAGATTATCCCTCTGAATTGTCAGTAATAATTCGTGGTTCTGTTTAGAGGATAGTGCACCGGCTGATTAATGCTGTACACGCGCCGGTACATCGGTTACTTTGCGCCCGACCTCATTCTTTATGCACGGGTATTTCATGCGACAGGACGGACTACCGCCGGAAAAAGATGCCGGGCTGACCGGCTACTTCAGCCAGGTCACCCACCCCAGCCAGATTGCGCTGCTGGGGCGAATCACCGTCGACATTCTGCGTCAGGAGCGGCGCCTGACGCGCACAGCGCTTTGCCTTAAGCTAATTGCTCGCCTGGACTGTACCGCCGATGAGGCCGAGGCGGCACACCTGACGGCGCTGCTCCGGATGCTGTTTAATCGCTGAGTCCGGAGCGAAGTGCCGGCGGGGGACCGGTTAAGGAATGTCCGTCGAAAGAAGAGAGCGGTTGCTACCCCGCAGTAAATACACGGTCCGCAAATGGCGGTTACAGATAAACCAGACTTCGTCACGGTCGTTGGAAAGAATTAAATAGGCGTCAGACGTTTCCGACGGGTTAAAGCACCCCAGCGCCCGGAAGGCCGTGGTGAGGCTGAACCCGCTGAGCAGCGGCAATGGCCGCGTGCCGCCCGGTAGCTCTTCAATCCTGAGATAAAGACTCTTTTCCATCCACAGCATGTCCACCTCCACCTCGGCAGCGCCTCTTCATACTTCAGTAAAAGTTACGGCGCCGGGTACCTTCCGGTGATTCAGAAGGGCTACCACCTGAATTGCGCCTTTGTTTCTGCTGTACCTGTGTAGCATGACCCCGTCGCACAGAGGGATTAATCGTGTTCAGAGCATAGCAGTTAGTCAGCTTTTGATGACAAACGTCAGGCTAATGTCCACTATGAGCAAGAAGCGGACCTTTTACGTAAAATAAAAGCACCTTGGGTCACCCGAACAAATCAACCGGTATATGACTTAAGATCAGGCGATTTTAAGCTTAAACAGCCGATATATTGCAACCCGGCCTGAATCGGTTACGTTCACTTCACGGTATCCCTTTACACGCGTTACCCATTCTTTTTGCAGGAAAAGTGTAAACAGGGCTGAGCCAGCGTCACCGCCGAGATGGAAACGTCTTTCACTCCAGTCCAGACAGCCGCAACAGGGCTTGCGTCGTGTGCGAGAGTTAAGCAAAACGCCCATTTTCTCAAAATGCATTTTTCCGGCTGATGTCACTTCCGAGCCATCTGCTTCAAGCCATTTTTCCTGCAGCATAAATTCATAAATATTGACAGCAAGCTCGCCTGCCAGATGATCATAGCAGGTGCGTGCGTAACGCAGATAGACCGGTGTACTGGACATGGGGGCTTTGGAAGTGCCCATGGAAACTCCCATCAGGTTTTCCAGCAGTCCGGCGATATGATGGCCCGCAAGGCTGTAATAGCGATGACGCCCCTGCGTCAGGCAAATGACCAGACCGTTGCTGAGAAGCCGGTTCAGATGCCCGCTGGTTGTCGAGGCTGCTATGTCAGCCACTACGCTAAGTTCGGTAGCTGTCCATGCGCGCCCGTCCATCAGGGCGCACAGAATACTTACCCTTGACGGGTCAGACAGCGCAGAAGCCACCATTGCCATTGATGTTTCAAGGACATCATCTGGCTTACTGTCGCGCTTTGTTTTAACGAGGTTCATTCAGAAGGTATTGCCCATTTTCGGGTTACTTCGGCTGCCCGGGCATCATCATCCGTAATGAGAATGAGCCGGTTACTGTGATCGCTGTACTGTACCAGAATATTGATGCCGTTCCGGGCAATTGTGTCAGCTATTTCTCCCAGCTCTCCGGGCCGTTCCTGAGGTAATTTCCTCACCAGGGGCCGACACACGTTGCAGATGTCAAAACCAGCCTCAGTCAACACCTTGCGTGCTTTAAAGCCGTCTTCAACCAGGAAATGTGCATGCGCGCCTTCAGATCCAGTAAATACGCCACCGCCTTCAAGTCCCACTCCGTTTTCACCCAGTACACTACCCAGTGAACCAAGTGAGCCCGGGCTGTTTTTGAGAATAACGTGAATGTCATACATGCTGATTTGTTCCCTTATCAGAAGAGTAATCACGGAATACGCTGGCTACCCGTATTCTGTAGAATGAAAAAATCGACTGCTTGCCTTCTTTCTGAGCGGCCTGATGCATCACATTTCGCTTCCATCCGGCTACAGACTCCTCATCTTCCCACCACGACAAAGAAAGAATCTTTCCGGGCGTAGTCAGGCTCTGGAAACGCTCAATTGAAATAAAGCCGGGCGTGTCGGATAAGAGAGGCTTCAGCTCCGAAGCGAGCTGAAAATATCTTTCCTGAGCCTCTGGCAGGGCATCTGCCTCAAAAAGTACTGCAATCATGGTCCGCTCCGTTGATAATTTACGGACAGTTTAATGATGACGAAGGCATGCTGCTTCGGTCGGCACCGAAGTATGCTTGTGCGTTAGCGAAGCCAACGACATGGATAAGCGATGAACACCAAACTCATAAGTTGAAAGGCGGGACAACATAGAAGTGTAAATTCATACGCAATGTCCGCTTCTGGCACGAAGCGGACTGACGTAAGGCTTATGTGCGCTAAGAGCGAAGAGCGGATATAATAATCAAAGCAAAGCTCTGTTACTGATACATTAAAGTAAATGAATTAGAAAGCCGGTAGTTTCTGTGGAAACGGTAATAACGGGTTTCACGTCATTTAATACACCACAGATCCTGTCCTCCCTCCCTTCAGTCCCTGAATATCCCGGAGAGTATTTAAGCCCCCCGGCGGTTGAGGCGTTACCTAGATGCTTCTTGTTCAAGCCATTCCAGAAACAAATTTAATGCTAATGACTTGTCAACATCGGGTGCGATTAAAGCCACGTATTTGCTTCCCTTAACCTCAACCGGAAATGGGGCCAGAAGCCTTTTCTCTTTTACATCATGCCCAAGTGTTGGCAGTCCACCAATGCCTACTCCAATGCCATCAATGACCGCCTGAAGACTTATATAATTATGTTCAAAGCGCTGAAAGCGCAGAGGACGCAAAGCTTCGATTTTGGCTATTTTCATCCATCTTTCCCATTCCCCCACTCGCGTGTGTGATGTGACGAACACATGTGTGGAAAGGTCTTCAGGTCCCGCTAACGGCAGGTTGGATAAAAGTTTCGGGGCAGCAAGTAAAGTGAGGTGTTCCTCGAACAATGGTCGCTTGTCAAAATAACGCCATTCGGGTTTATCAAGTGGCTCTCTTCGAATCAAAACATCAAAGCCAGACAGTCCTTTTACCTCCGAGCTGTTTGATGTGGACACCGAGACTTCAATGTCGGGATTTTGGCTATGGAACTCCGGCAAGCGAGGTATCAGCCAGTGCATCGCGAGAGTTGTCTGCGCATTTACTCTTATGACTCTTGTATTTAGTGTTTTCCCGAAGCGAATTGAAGCATCGCTAATAATGTCGAAAGCAGCACTGATTTCCGCTGCAAATGCACGAGCATGTTCGGCTGCGACGCTGCGTTGCCCTTGACGTTCGAATAAAGGTTGCCCTAACCACTCTTCAAGCAATTTGATTTGGCGGCTGACAGCACCGTGGGTGATCCCTAATTCCCGGGCGGCGGCACTCAGGCTGCCAGAGAGTGCTGCCGTCTCGAACAGCCTTAAGGCATTTAACGGAGGTAAGTTTCGTTTTTTCATCTGTGACCTTTAGTCTCATAAGTGGATAGTATTAATCGATATTATGAGCTAAAGGCACCAAGTAAGATGCATGCTTTGAAGTAATAAATCAGGGCAATTATGGAAATCTATATCTGTGTAGCCTTAATTGCGATTCTTGCTGGAGTATTGAGTGGCATAGTGGGTACAGGCTCATCTTTACTTTTGCTGCCTCTGATGGTCAGCGCGTTCGGGCCCAAAGAGGCAATACCGATTATGGCGATAGCCGCTATTCTTGGTAATATCGCACGTATGGGGGCTTGGTGGCGTGAGATCGATTGGCGCGCTACGTTGGTCTATACCTTGCCTGGCGTGCCCGCAGCTTCAGTGGGCGCTCATGTGCTGCTTTCTCTGCCCTCCTGGACGATAGACTGTGCATTAGGCATTTTTTTTGGAATCATGATTGTGCTCAGGCGGAGTCTGAAAAATAACTGCTGGTCGCTTTCGATAAAGCAGCTGGGATTATGTGGGGGATTAGTCGGTTTTCTGACCGGTCTGGTGCTATCAACAGGCCCGGTGAGTGTGCCCATTTTTACAGCATATGGGTTGAGTGGTGGGGCGTTTATTGGCACGGAAGCAGCGAGCGCACTTCTTCTGTACACGAGTAAAGTCAGTACTTTTGGCTTCCAGGGGGCTCTTTCACTACATGTTGCACTGATAGGACTATTCGTTGGTGGCGGCATAATGCTTGGCACCCTCAGCAGTAAAGCTTTGGTACAAAGATTAACTGCGACACATTTTTCATTTCTGACTGACGGCATACTCATGATTGCCGGGGCAGGGTTTTTGTATGCCGCCTTGCATGAAAAATAATTCTGGTGCAAACGGACAATGTTGACCATTTCTCGGCAACTAAGCTAATTGTGGTTAATAACCGCCAGGATTATATAAAAAAGTTGACCGTAATATTTAAGGTTGAATCATGCTGGTAGTGCCCACTTTTGGCACAGAGCGGACACGGCTGAAAGGTAAGAGCATCTGTGAACAAAGCAGACTGAGATTTATGTGGCTCAGCCTTGACAAGATGCCTCGGCAATTAATGCAGCCTGCACTGCGGGGCGTTCATCAATTCGTGCAATGTAGGCCGTCAACGCAGGCCAGTTTTTCAGCTCAATAGCGAAATATCTACACCATCCCAGTACGGTATAAAGGTAAGCATCCGCAACAGTGAAAAAGGCACCAGTCAGAAAGTTTTTTTCGGAGAGTGTGTTCTCAAGCAGATCAAAGCGCCTGAACAGCTTCTCACGTAAAAGCGATTTGACCTCTTCTGGCAATTGGGAGTTAAAGAGGAGAGCTGAACCAGCGTGTATTTCACTGGTGATGAAGTTCAGCCATTCCTGCAGGCGCACCCTCTCCCAGCTTCCCGCTGGCGGTGCCAGCGTTCTCTCAGGTTTTAAATCAGCCAGAAACTGCACGATGGCCGGTCCCTCAGTCAGCATTTTCCCGTCTTCCAGTTCGAGGGCTGCTACATAACCTTTAGGGTTGATAGTCAGAAAATCGCGTCCGTCAGAAGTCCGCTTGCTCCTGTTGTCGACTTTTACCAGTTCAAATTCCAGCTCAAGTTCACGCAGTACAATGTGTGGGGAAAGTGAGCAGGTATTCGGCGCGTAGTAAAGTTTCATTATTTCTCCGTTAAAGCATGTGAAGAGTATTGCGGTGGCTGAACACACAGTGCTCAATACCCGTTACAATGTAAAATTAATGATTAATAACCTGACTATTAGCTGAGCTACTTATAATCATGATGAATCTTTTACACTGGCGCCTGCTAGTTGCCGTAGCCGACTCAGGCAACTTCACGCGTGCTGCTGAGCGGGTTGGAATGACACAGTCGGGTGCCAGTCAGGCTGTCGCTCAGTTAGAAGCTTTGCTGGGAATTCAGGTGTTTGTACGGGAGCGGCGCAACATCAGCATCACTGCGCTGGGAGAGGAAGTAACAGGATATGCAAGACTTATGCTTGCGCAGCTGGCCGCAATTCAAAGGCTTTCTGAGGAGAGTCGTGGCCTTCGGGGCGGGCGTGTCCGCCTTGCCAGTTTCCCATCTGTAACATCGACATTTCTACCCGGGCTGCTCAGGGAATTCAGACGCCTCCATCCGGGTATTGAAGTGGTTGTACTGGAAGGAACTGATGAGGAAGTTGAAGGATGGCTGGTGGCGGATACGGTTGATCTTGGCGTCGTCATGAACCCTCTTCAGGGACGCGCAGATTTTATATTAGGGAAAGATGAATGGGTCGCAGTTCTGCCTGCGGGTCATACTCTGGTCCGTAAAGCCGCATTGCATGGCATTAAGCTTGAAGACCTTGTAAGTCATACATTTATCCTTGCTACTGGCGGTTGCGCAGTTAATGCAAAAAGCTTGGTGGAACAGGCAGGTCTTCAGCTGTCTGATGTGCGCTTGACGGTCCATGACTGGGTCAGTGCCTGCCTTTTAGTGCGGGAAGAAATGGGTATCGCACTTATTCCTCAGTCAGCTTTGCCCGGTGAGCTGCATGGATTATATGTGACACCGCTAGTACCTTCTGTTTACAGGGAGTTTGGTCTGGTTTGCTCATCAGGTGGAAGGTCGTCACCTGCGGTTCAAGTGTTATTAGAAAGTTTGCATAACAGGACTGGTTTAGCTGGAAAATATGAAATCTAAAATCTGCTTAACATCCGCTTCTGGCACAAGCGGTCCGTTTTAACCTTCGGGTTTAAGGGACAACCTTTTAAGAGCCTGTTCAATTTTCTCTGCGTCCTGTTCAACGATGGCTCTCTCATCGGGTGTGAGCGGAACTACTTCAAGGTAACGTCTGACAGAGGCTTTGCTTTCCAGTACCAGCCCGCGCGCACTCTGTTTAAGCAGGTTAAAATCGCAGCCAATACAAGCCATCCGGTGCTGGCAGCTGCTCCAGAAGGGGTTCGTACAGTATGAGTCACCCAGGTAATAATACGTCGCGGGGCCGGTCAGACTCGCGGCTTCCGGATCGTGGTCAATCAGCACGCTTATCATGTGGGTGACCCAGTCTGCTTTTACGAACGAGGCGGCCAGCTGAGTCGGGCGGATGCGGATATAATGCATTGTCGACTGTGCGGATGAGTGACCTGACCACTGCATCAGCTCATGTAAAGACATGCCCCCGGGAGCAGTGGCCAGTGCTGTAATGGCAGAAGCACGGCCACGGTGGCTTGTAATGGGACCACGTAAATCTTCTGCAGGCATTCCCGCTCTGGCGCAGAGAAGCGGAATGACAATGTGATTTACTATGTTCCTTCCCACCGCTTTCCCCCGGTTCTGAAACAGATAACGAACTTTTTCACCGGTGCGTTCATCCGTAAGTGCTGCCTGCTCCTGAGGACGCTCACTGAACCAGATATCGACATATTTTTTCACAACAGACGAGACCGGCTTAACAAAAGCTTTAGACGTTTTGCCGGCCGGCACGCTGAGATGCGACCACGCCCCAGACGGGAAGCGTCTGGTTAGCATCGAGTAGTGTTACGGTTTCGTCCATATCCAGCGCCTGCAGAGCGGGTACCGGGTTAAGCAGCAGACGGCGCAGCGTCAGTTCACCTTCAACCTTAGCGACGATAAGCTGGCCGTGTATGGGTGTCAGCGGCCGATCGATTGCCAGTATGGATCCCCTGACGATACCTGCTTGAGGATAGTCGCTGTTGCTGGGCGTGAGATAGGTTGAATTTAAAGACAGATGAACGAGATCGCCTAGATTCAGACGCGTCTCAACGTAGTTCTGTGCCGGACTCTGAAAAGCCATTGTTATGCTCCGCTCTGAACCATTTGTGCCAGTTTAATTTGGCAAATACGTTCATCCTCAATTGGACTCAGGGGCAGCCATGAGCGAAAACGGTCGTACATTAGTCTTATCTGGACGGAATTGTAACCGGCACTTTCATTAGCCGTTGTATCCATGCCTTTATGATCTTACCCGTTATGATAAATATGTCTCTCAGCCTGAAACGCCTTTCATTTATCAGGCATAAAAAATTATAAGGATCAAACGCATGGGAATAAGTATCCGGACTCCTCTTATACATTCACTGCCCTTAAGCCAGCATAGCGGATGTCATGTCTGGCTTAAAATGGAATCTTCCCAGCCGACGGGATCGTTCAAGCTCAGAAGTGCAGAGAACATCTGTCGGCATTACGCTGAAAGGGGTGCAACAGCATTCATCAGTTCATCTGGCGGCAATGCAGGCATAGCGGTGGCTCATTGCGGGCGCAAACTAGGGCTGCCGGTCACTGTCGTTGTGCCGGAAAGCACGTCAGACAGGGCAAAACAGCTTATTGAGCAGGAGGGTGCCAAGCTTATTGTGCACGGGAAAGTATGGAGCGAGGCGAACGACTACGCTTTGTCACTGGCGACGGATGACATTATCTGTGTACATCCCTTTGATCATCCACTTTTGTGGGAAGGCATCAGCACAATCGTGGATGAGATCATCAGCGAAGGGTTAACGCCTGATGCGGTTATTCTTTCCGTTGGCGGCGGGAGCATGCTTTCCGGTATCGCTCAGGGCCTGGAGAATCATCAGCTTGGTCATATTCCGGTTTACGCCGTTGAAACCCAGGGTACGGCATCTCTTCACGCCTCGCTTAATGCCGGCAAGCTGGTCCGTCTTGATAAGGTCAGCGGTATAGCCACGACGCTGGCCGCAAGCCAGGTGTGCGAAAATGTTTTCAATGTGGCCAGTCGGCTGGATGTCAGAAGTATGCTGGTTTCCGACCAGGAAGCGTTGAAGGCCTGCCGGCGCTTTCTTGATGACCATCGCGTGCTCACCGAGCCGGCGTGCGGAGTGTCACTCTCAATTTTATATGACCACAAAATCAGGTTTAACGCTGCAGATAATGTACTTGTCATTGTTTGCGGCGGGGCATCGGTCACGCTGGAAGGGATAGCGGGCTGACAGAAAAACAAAGTGATACTGCCAGAGTTTATTAGAAAAAGGGTTTTGGGTGGGCTTACATTACATATAGGCCTTATAAAAAAGCCATTGGCAGCATAGGCAAAGCTTTGGTTTTCCGAGTAATGACTAAAAATCATCACTATAATGCCGGCTTTAACTCAGCGCATTGTTAGGGAACAATTCTCTGCTTCACTATGTGAAGCAATTGGCGGATTTGTTCTTTGATTAGCTTCACGCTATCTCTTATCGTCAGCGCAACATCCCATCAAAATTCATACGCTAACTTCCAAGACATGACGCGTCCCCTGTGGCGCGACATTTAACTTCTGGAGGTCGTATGGAAAATTCAACCCGTCAGTATGGCGGTGAGTACGTGGCGACAAAAACCAGTAATCCGCCAAAGCGAACTGCCAAAATAATGATGGCAGCCGGGATTGGTCATTTTATCGAGTGGTTCGATTTTGGCTTATACGGCACCTTGGCGGCGATTATTGCCAGCAACTTCTTTGTCAGTTCCGACCCTGCTACCGCACTTCTGAAGTCTTTTGCTGTATTTGGATCCGGCTTTTTAATGCGTCCGCTGGGCGGCTTCTTTTTTGGTTCCATGGGCGATCGTCTGGGACGACGCAAAGTATTGGTGACGGTAATTGTCATCACCTCAATATCCACATTTGTAATGGGCATTCTGCCGACCTGGCATCAGATTGGCATTATCGCACCAGTGCTGCTGGTGATGACTCGATTAGTACAAGGCTTCGCCGCAGGTGGCGAAAGCTCCGGGGTAATCACTTATCTGGCAGAGAGTGCTGATCCACATCGTCGCGCAACGCTTACCTGCTGGAGTGAGAACTTCAGTTTCATGGCGTTTGTTTGCGGCTCTGGCCTGGTGCTGCTGTTGACCTATTGGTTGGGTGAGACGGCAATGAACGACTGGGGATGGCGCATTCCTTTCCTGCTTGCTGCACCGCTCGGATTGGGTGGGTTATATATGCGCCGCAACATGGAAGATTCGGCTGAATTTCACAAGTTAAAAGCCACCGGCAAAATCGAAAAATCGCCACTGCGTACTGCCTTAAAAACCTCATTGTCGGCGTTGCTGTTTTGCACCGGCTTCGTCGTGATCAAAGCGGTCAGTAGCTGGGTGCTGCAATCCTTTATGCCCGGCTATTTGTCTACGCATCTGCACTACACCCGTACCGACTCATATCTCATCACCACGCTGGGCTTACTGAGCGTCGCCATTTGCATGCCAATCACAGGCTACCTGTCCGATAAATGGGGACGACGGCCGCTGATGCTGGTGGCGTGCGCTGGTTTCATCCTGTTGACCTATCCCGCCATGCTGCTAATGACACAGGGATCGGTAGGCAGCTCTATCGCGGCAATGAGTGTATTAGGTGTGTGTGTTGCGCTATTTAATGGCGGCTGTGGCGCTGCAATGGTCGAACTGTTCCCGACGGCGATTCGCTATGGCGGCATCGCGATGTCCTACAACCTGACTGTGGCGGTGTTTGGCGGTGTTACACCCCTGGCATCCGCCAGTCTGATTACCTTAACGGGAGATCCACTATCACCCGCCTGGTACGTGATGATCACCGCGCTAATTTCATTCATTGCAGTGTGGTTTGCCAAAGAAACTGCCGGAAAAGTGTTGGATTAACGGAAACTGGAGCCTTTATGCACATAACGAAAGTGGAGTGTTTCCCACTCAAAATCACTCCGGAACATGCTTACCTTGGCGGTAAGTCGGACGGGACCGGCCCGGATTATTACTATCGTCCAGAATACCGCTGCGTCTACTCACGCAAGATGGAAACCTGCCTGGTGAAAATTACCAGTAGCGAAGGGCATGTCGGGTGGGGAGAAGCGCTGGCGCCGGTGGTGCCTCAGGTGATCGCGGAACTGATTAAGCAGCTGTTTGCGCCATTATTGATCGGGGAATCTCCATTCTCTGGAGGCGTGCTCAACTCAAGGATGTATGACTCGATGCGCGATCGTGGACATACCGGAGGTTATCATATCGACGCTATTGCTGGTGTGGATATCGCGTTGTGGGATCTCAAGGGAAAAATTCTGGGTCTTCCGGTCCATCAACTGCTTGGCGGCGCCTTCCGCGATGTGATTCCTTGCTATGTCTCGGGTTTGCCTGAGCCCGACATTGAAAGCCGCTGCCGCCTCGCCAGGCAATGGCAGGATAAAGGCTTTAATGCCGTTAAGTTAGCCCTGGGCTACGGCGTGCGGGAAGATGTTGAAAATATTCGCGCCATTCGTGCAGTGCTCGGCAATGAGGCGCAAGTCTTCATTGATGCGCACTGGAATTACAGCGTGGCAGAGGCTACCGATTTAGCAGCGCAACTGCATGCGCTGGGCGTCGGCTTTCTTGAAGCACCACTGCTGCCAGAAGATATCGCCGGCCATCGCGAATTACGTGCCAAAAGCGCGGTGAGCATTGCGTTAGGTGAAACCGAGCGTACGCGTTATCAATTCAAAGCGGTGATTGAACAGCGCGCTGCAGACATCCTGCAACCCGACGTCGGCAGAACCGGCATTAGCGAGCTGATGCATATCGTATCGCTGGCCGAGACATGGAATTTACGCGTGGCACCGCATTTAAGCGTAGGTTTAGGACCTTGCATCGCCGCGTCAATCCATGTTGCCGCCGCCATACCCAACCTGTTTATGCTCGAATATCAGCCGCCAGTATTTAATATCGCGAATCAACTGCTTAAGCAGCCACTTATTTGTGAACGCGGTGAGTATCATCTGCCGCAGGGTGCAGGGTTAGGCATTGAAATCGATGAAGATCGCGTGCGCGACGTAGTGATGGAGGCAGCATGTTAAAAGGTAATGTACCGATTCTTGCCACGGCATTTGATGAGCAGGGCCAGCTGGATTTGGCATCCATTGAACGATTGGTGAAATTTCTGCTGCAACAAGGCATTGATGGCCTGGCCTTATTTGGCAATGCTTCCGAAGGCTACGCCTTAACGCAGGAAGAAAAGCAGGATCTGTTCTTTTGCGTCAAAAGGCTGGTGGGAGATTTACCGCTGGTGGCTGCAGCTGGCGGTGCTTCATCCGCTGTTGCCATTGAAGAGATCAACAGGGTGCATCACTGGGGGGCTCAGGTGGCAATGGTCAATCCGCCTTCGGTCGTTAAGCCCGGTCCGGAAGAGATCTATCACTTCTGGCGAGACATATGCCAGGCCTGCGAAATCGAAATCATGATTCAGGACGCGCCTCTGATGACGGGCGTTAACATTCCCGTATCGATGCTGGCGCGTTTGTGTCAGGACTTTCCTACTATCAGGTATATCAAAGTGGAACAACCGCCGACGACGCTGAAAATAACTGCGTTAAAACAGGAGGTTGGAGATGGCGTAGGCCTGTTCGGAGGCTTGAACGCGGGTTTCCTGTTTGAAGAGTTATGCCGTGGTGTAACGGGCACCATGCCTGCTTGCGAATTCCCTGACGTGATTAATGCCATCCTGGCTGCATGGCAGCAAGATCGTCAGGAAGCGCAGGCGTTGTTTTATCGCTATCTACCTTTCCTGCGCTATGGAGTTCAGCCGGGAATCGGGGTAGCCATACATAAAACAGTGCTGAATCAGGCAGGGATCTTTGCCAGTGACTATGTCCGTGAGCCGGCTAAAAGTCTGGATGATGACACGCGTCGGGAATTGAAAGAGATCACGGATTTCCTGCCTCTCGCCGTGTTGGGAGGACGTCCATGAACTATATAGCGGTGGATTGGGGTACCAGCAACTTTCGCGCACTTAGCGTGCGTGATGGCGTAGTGATCAAATCGGTACAAGACAGTTGCGGCGTCGGCAAGTGCCAGCGCTCAGCGTTGCCTGAGATTTTAAAGCAGCAGTTGCATCGGCTGGAAGATGCTTACGATGAACAAATACCCGTGCTGCTCTGCGGCATGATTGGCAGCAATATCGGTATTGCTGACGCCGGCTATCTCGATATGCCCCTTAGTTTTTCGCAACTACTAGGTAAAGGCATGGAATT
Source organism: Candidatus Pantoea floridensis (assembly GCF_900215435.1). NCBI lineage: Bacteria > Pseudomonadati > Pseudomonadota > Gammaproteobacteria > Enterobacterales > Erwiniaceae > Pantoea > Candidatus Pantoea floridensis. The sequence goes on along the minus strand of NZ_OCMY01000003.1, from coordinate 108,269 downwards.
GCCGGGTATCTTGCTAAATCCGCTGACCTTACGGCCCGGCATTTGCGATAAACGAGTCAATGAGATCTGCCGGGGTGAAGAGATGCAGCTGGCGGGTGCGCTTACGCTTTCTGATGCCGCCACATTCGCCGCCGTCGGCACCCACAGTAAATGGCTGAAGGTTGAGCGCTCGCAGCAGCAGGTCACAGGGATGCAGACCTTGATGACCGGCGAGCTTTATCATTTGTTACTCAATCACTCCGTGGTGGGTAAAGGCTTGCCGGAGCAGGTTGACTCACCTGCCGCTTTTCAGGCGGGGGTCGAAACGGCGCTATCAGTGGTGCATGAAAAAGTTGAACTCGTGACGGAACTATTTCGCTGCCGGGGCCGTTACATTCTTGGTGCTCTGTCACAGGAAGCGGCCGCTTCCTGGCTTTCCGGAATGCTCATTGGATACGAAGTTGCATGCGGGCATCCCGGTGGCGATAAAACGGTGTGCATTATTGGTAATGAAATCCTTTTGCCACGTTACCAGCTGGCATGTGAGATTTTGCATCGTCGTTATGAGCTTTTAGCTGCCGAAGACGCAATAATAGCCGGATTAAATGGGGTGTTTAGTTATGGCGGATAATCACCCAATCATCGCTATCCTCCGCGGGATTACGCCAGAAGACGCAGTGCCACAAATTGCCTGTTTAGTTGAGCATGGCATTAAACGTATAGAAATCACGACCAACTCACCCAGCTGGGAAAACAGTCTGCAACAAGTTCGCCAGCGCTTTGGGAATGATATCCAGCTTGGCGTGGGAATGGTCACTACAGCAGATCAGGTTCAGCGCAGTTTTGCCGCCGCTGCGGATTTTATTTTGACTCCTAATCTGAACCCGGCTGTGATTGCGCAGGCTAAACTGCATAGACTTGTAGTGTACGCGGGGGTGTTTTCGCCGAGTGAAATATTTACTGCAATCGATCTGGGAGTGGATGTGATGAAGGTTTTTCCGGCCTGTGCGCTGCCGGCAAATTACCCTCAACTGGTGAAAGGTCCACTCTCTCAGCCCGTCAGCTCTTCAGCCGTGGGTGGGGTAGGTGTGGAGAATTCAGCTGAATTCCTGCATTATTACGACAGTGTGGGGCTCGGTTCCGCGCTGTATAGAACTGGCCAGCGCGTGGACGTAACCGCAGAACGTTGCAAGTTACTGCTGCAGCATCGGCACTGATTCTCCGCTGATTTTTTTCGCTGCCGACGTCAGGTACAAACGTAAGCTTTCAATATCCATTTTTTCACTGCTGATATTCGACAGTGCGATCGCTGCCTGCATGCCGGGAATATTACATGCCAGGCGGTAATCGCCCGCACCAAAATCTTTGGCAAACACCTGATGCCGGCGTGACTCGTTAATATCATTTCTCAGCAGTAGATAATCGTGGATACCAATCTGGCTGATAATCTCTTCGTCGCTCATCGCTGATAGAAGCTTAATGCCGATCACCGAATCGTGGACCGGGTAGGACTCATAATTGCCCAAAGCCCGCGCAATACTTTTTCCGCCACGGGTATGAATCAAATAGACCACTTTATTTCCACTTAGCACTCCGATTACGAGGGAGATGGCGTGATTTCCGCTCTCTTCCAGTAAATCCATTACCGCATTGTAAAAGGCCGAATTGTGAATTGCGTGAGCCGATAAGCGGTGGATACCGATACCTAAACTGTATTTGCGGTTGGCATCACGCTGTACCATATCCAGCGTCAACAAGGTCTGTATCAATCGAGTAACCTTAGCTGAATCCAGCCCAAGCTCCCGTCCCATTTCACGAATTCCATGCGGACGAGTCGCAGTCGCAAGTAAGTTCAGGCAGCGGAAAGCATCGTATACTGTGCTGTTCATGGATGGCCTTATTGATGACTGTGGTTAGAAAAATAATAAATCCTATTGTTTTTGCGTGATATGAATTTAGAAAGAGATTGTGATGCACGTAAGAAGAACGCATCAAGAGGTATATCCAGGTTATCAACGCTGGTTCATCAACATTATATTCGGAATAACATCTGTTATTACTTCTCTCCGCCATGGCACACAGCGGACTTAAGAATTCCAGTATGAAAAAATGAGCCTCCCGCCCTATTCTTTTCATCATAAAATAGAAAAAAAGTAATTAGTGGTCAAAACTGGCAGAAGGAACCACCAACGCACAAGGGCGCATTTCAGAGCTTTATCCTACTGGTCAGGCAACTCAGAGGGGGATTTATCGTGTCATTTCAAAACCGGCGACTATTACAAAAAAAGCGGTGAGCCAACATTCTTCCCGGAAATTCCGGTGATATTCACCCTGGATAAAGCCGATCAGCACTATCATATTCCACTGCTGCTTAGCCAGTTTGGCTACTCAACTTATCGCGGTACTTAAGCACAACTCCCACCGTTTTTTGACGGAGTAATACTGCTGTCGACAATATTATTCCGTGAAGAAAGTTTTTCTGGCTGGTTAGGTTGCCGCCCTCCTCTGGCACCAAACACAGGCAGGTCTTAAGCCATCGCTGCCAATGCTCAGATTTTTTAGTGCGAAGATCAGCCGCGCATTCCTGTGTGCCCCTTTTGCCAGCGAACCTGACTGTATAGCTTTTTTCAAAGCCCATTATTTAGCGTCTCCCCGGGACATCATCCTTCCGAAGCCGGAGTACCCGTGAAAAATCAGAACAGCTAAAAAGTATTTATTAAGAAAACCAGTGAAGTACCAGAGATACTTGCGGGAAAATCGGTTTTTGGATGATTGCCATAATGATCCTCACGCTTCTATCGCGAAGGCGTAAACGTACACATGTGCTGTAAACAAGAGATGTCCATGTTCCTGGGCAACTCGTGCATTGTCTTTCTTAACGGCTGCAGCTGCAGATTCAGAGTTATACCAGTCTGACTTCTAAAACCATATCTTACTGAATTTAATCCCTAAATAAAGCTGTGAGCTGCGGCCGTCTGCCCCGCACACCTTTTGTTAAAGAAATATGACAAAAAGAAAACAGAGCTCCCAAAAACGGAAGTTAAGGCTGTTCTATGCTGCGGAAAATACAGGGCCAGAAACCTGACCTGGGAGAGGATTTTTCCGGACGATAAAAAAGGATGGCTGTATGAACAAAGAACAATTTGAACACGTTTTGAGCCAGTGGCCACATCTCCGCTTTTCTGAAATCACCACCGTAAAATACTTCGCTTCTCACGAACTTTATGCAATCGACAGGGTTAAATACTCCTGTCGCCTTTTTCTTTGCCGCGAATATGATGAGCGGAGCGCTCAGAAAACCGAAGAACAGCTGAGGCAGTGGCTGAAAGAGTTCAATTATAAGCAGGATGTGCGGCGAATCACCGGGGAAGAAAAGTCTAATCCTGGCTGACGATGAAAGATTGCTGCAATTTAAAAGTCTTCTTCGGCAGCGGAGACGCAATCACTCCACGCTAAGTCTGGGCAGCCCGCCTAAGGGCTGCTTTCGTCACCGGCGGTGATATGTCTGGCCATAAATCTGCTTCCGCGCAGGAGACCTGCCTGTTAGTCGATAAAAAACCGTGCATTATCCGATCGCTTAAAAGGCCGCAGGCGTAACGTAATTTCTCCGCTCGCGTAGGGTATCAAATCCATTCACCCAGCCTATGACTATAGTTTTGTGTTCATCACTGCAGCGATAAAACAGGCGAAACGGTTCCAGAAACTTTGCACGGAACCAGTGCTTGTAGGTATCGCCAGGTGTATCACCCTGCCGGAACTGTACATGTAGCGGATCTGCCGCGATACGTTCCTCAATAACGCGTTCAATAGCCCGCAGGAGCTTTGTCTCTTTTTTACGCTGGTATTCCTGAGGCTTGGCCGTTTTCAGATCCGCTACGGCTTGCGCAATTGAACCCATCTGCTCTAAAAAGCAGGAATGAAAATAGATCTTCCAGCCATTCAGCACTAAAACTTCCATGCTATCTCTCTTGCTGTTTAGTCATCAGTAAGCGGTTCGTCTAAGTCGACTTCCACTCCGGCAGTGAGAGCATTGATACCCGCCCAGAATGCTACTGGCACCTGGTGAATATTCTGCGGGTTGTTCTTCATGTCGTTTTCCAGAAAAGTCAGAAACTGCGATACGATTGGATCGTCCTGTTCTTCTTGCTTTCGTGACATGATGACTTTACCGCCTGAAAGCAGGGTGTATTCGATGTACTCCCCTGGCTTCAGATGCAAAGCATCGCGAATTGCTGCCGGAATCGTTGTCTGACTGCGTTCTGTGAGCCGAGACTCAGCACGCAGAGACACATCCGCTAAGTTAATTTGAGTCGCCATTGCATTACCTCTTTTTCTCCACTTCCCCTCTCAGGGGGGCGATTGGTCAGTTCGCCGGGAACGTTTCATAATTACCCAGAACTCCAGGGCTACAGAGTTGCCGGCTCGCCAGGCCGCTGGGGTTTTGCCTCATCAGGTTAAATCACATCGATGCTGTCAATGCGCTTGCTCGAGTGAGTAACAGGATTGTAATGCACCTGCATTGTGCAATGCAAATGCATTATAAATGAACTATATTCTACTGATTTAAAGGCCCGCATTTCAGCACGGCATGTACTGCCATCTCTGTTATCGGCAAAAGCCCGGGCGATCACAATCGTCTGGGAATTGCCCTGCAGATAGGGTGCGTGCGTTTTCTGGGCACCTTTCTCACCGGTATGAATCATATTCCTTCCGGCGTCCGGTATTTTATCGCCAGACAGCTCGCCATCCATGATATCACCGTGCTGCCAGAATACGGCAAGAGAGAAAATACCCGTCGTGAGCATGCCGCGCTGATACGTTATCCTTACAGCAGGAGGTGCCTATGTGCGGACGATTTGCGCAGTACAGCAGCCGTGATGAATATTTCGAATCGCTGGGCCTGAAACCTGACGAACTTACATTTGATCCTGACCCCATCGGCAGGTTTAACGTTGCGCCCGGCACGAAGGTGCTGTTGCTCAGCGAACGTGAGCATGCGCTGCATTTCGACCCGGTTTACTGGGGCTATGGCCCGGAATGGTGGGACAAACAGCCCCTCATAAACGCACGGGGCGAAACGGCCGCGAGCGGGCGCATGTTTAAGCCGCTGTGGAACCATGGTCGCGCCATCGTGCCAGCCAACGGCTGGTTCGAATGGAAGAAAGAAGACGGAAAAAAACAGCCGTTTTATATCTACCATCGTAAAGAGCAGCCACTCTTCTTTGCGGCGATTGGCAGACAACCTTTCGGACAGGATCACGGTAAAGAAGGGTTCGTTACCGTGACCTCATCGAGCAACAAGGGGATGGTCGATATTCACGATCGCCGGCCGTTGGTGATCACTGCGGACGCCGTTCGTGAATGGCTGAGTAATGACACTTCGCCGCAGCGGGCGGAAGAAATTGCACATGATGCAGCTGTCCCGGAGCAGGAATTTACATGGCATCCCGTAAGTAAGAAGGTTGGGAACATACATAACCAGGGCAAAGAGCTGGTTGAGCCCGATAAGTAGTAGGATTAATTTAGCTTTGCCTTGCGCACGTCAGAGGTACGGACTCACTCCATAAGCGGTTAAATTCTGCCTGGTATAGGCCGGCCGTTTCCGGCTCGCCCGTGATAACTAGCGCGTTTTCTGCATTTCTTTTTTCAGCAGAAAACGTGTAATTAAAGGATCCCGTTTCTACCGCGTTGCCATCCGCCACTATGAACTTATTGTGCATGATGCTGTACGTGCTATTGATGCGAACCTGAACACCCGAGCATGCCAGCTCGCTGACGAGCGACCAGCGGTCGCGGCTTTTCTTTTCATCCGCAACCAGCCTCACTGTTACCCCACGCGCCACGGCCGCCGACAGCTCCTGTGCCACCGGTCGGCTGGTGAAGTCATAGGCCGCCACGTCAGCACTGATACGCGCGGTGCGGGTGAACTGCAGAATAAGGCTCAGCGCCGTGCCGCCCGGCGAAAATCCGGCTATTACCGCCGCAGATGCATAAGGCATATAGCAGCACGTTAATAATGTCATCGCTACCAAAGTATATTTGAACAAAGTAAAATAGCCCTGTGGAATAATTCTGGATATTTTATCACCCGCTGATTGTTCAGTTAAACGGTTTCGTCTTTTTCTGCCGTATTAATGCTGAATAAAGCCTAAACTTTCATCTATTACGTCCGATAATAATACTGTATCAGGGAGGGTCTAATATGAATGAATTCCATGAAATTAATTTAATGACGTCTCGTGGCGATATTAACGGCGCATTTTCTCTCATCCGCAACTGGAGTGAAAACGCCGCCCGTAAAATCATGAAAAAGGCTGGCTATAGCGTGACGCCGCACACCGGTCGCGCATTCTGGACGTGGGTTCAGGAGACACTTACCCGTTCAGCCAGGGAGCGTTGCTGCGGATACAGGGTGCGAGCTGAACGTCAGGCACCGGTCCGCCGCTGGCGGCAGCAGGCTTCTGAAGATTATGCAGCCTATGCGCAGATGATGTCTCAGTCCTCTGATAACGAATACTCAGCGTCTTGCCTGCCAGGCAAAGTTGTGCAGACAATTTATTTAGATAAGCCCTCATCATGAACTGACCCCGGAATGTTGGACACTGGATCATCGGAGTGGGGTGCCCTCTCGCCCAACTTGGTATAGATTGGTCGGGGGGCTTTAACAGAACCTTATTGCTTTGAGCAGCCAAAATGCTTTACAGAGAATTATTCAAAATGGTTTTATTCAACCTTACTTCAAGGTCAGTATTTCTCTGGAGGCTGCAACATCGATTTTTACATTAAAGCTGGTTAACTCTGGTAGCGTGGCGTTTTCATGCAATATTATGGCCTCAGCGCTGGCATGGGGCTTGCTGTGAGTTGTATGGGCATCACTGATAAGCGTGATGTCATAACCCAAAGCAGCCGCAGCACGTATAGTGGTATCGATACAAAATTCTGAAGCATAACCACAAACCAGTAAATGATTCACTTTTAGGTCGTTAAGGCTAGCGTTTAGTTTTGTTTGTAGAAAAGCGTTAGCGGTGGTTTTACTGATAAAAATTGCCTTATCTGGGACGGAAAGTTCATCAAGAATTTTCCATCCTTCTTCGCCAACAGGAATAAACGATGCTTCATGTTGTACAAAAATAACCGGATAGTTACGTTCTATCGCGTGGCAAAGCAGCTCATTGATATTACTAATAATCTGCTGAATATTAAATGGCAAAGGTTCCTGATTACATAACGCTTTCTGCAAATCAATGATGATTAACGCCTGCATGATATAAAACCCTTTATCCCTAAAATTATATCATTACGTATCCAGTTTAATCATTCAATCAAAATCCCCATATTGACCACTGCTGTCCCACAGATCTCATCGTGATCAACAACTGAATGCGGCGACGCCCACTCCTCGCTCAGGCTGTGTGAAAACTGATGCGGGGAGAAACCGTTCATATGACATACGCTCCCTAGTCATGCTGCTTTCAGATGCAGTAACCTGAATTCAACAGGGCTGAGGCCGTTCAGCCGCAGGCTGATTCGCTCATGGTTGTAGTAGTGGATATAGGCGTCAATGGCCTCTCTCAGCGCAGGAATGCTGTTAAATTCTTCCAGATAGAAGCATTCGGATTTGAGCGTGCCGAAAAAACTTTCAGCCATTGCGTTATCAAGGCAGTTGCCCTTTCTCGACATGCTCTGTACCACGCCTGCTGCCCGGAGCCTGTCCTGATAGGCCGTCATCTGGTACTGCCAGCCCTGGTCAGTGTGCAGCACGGGTGCATCCCCCGGCGTCAGCCGCGTAAATGCTTTATCCAGCATCGTATCAACCAGCGCCATCACGGGCCTTTCAGACAGGCTGTATGCGATAACCTCGCTGTTGAAGGCGTCAATCACCGGGGAGAGGTATAGCTTTTCGCCGTTAACCGCGAACTCCGTCACTCACCCATTTTTTGTTGGCGCTGCTGGCCGTGAAGTCGCGTTGCAGGCGGTTAGGGGCGATTTTCCCCACCTGACCTTTCCATGAGCGGTATTTTCTGACGCGGATAACGGCGCGGAGCGACAGCTCGCCCATCAGGCGCTGAACCGTCTTGTGATTAATGGGGCAACCACCGCGCCGGAGCGCCAGCGTAATACGGCGATAACCGTACCGACCCTTATGGTGGTGATAAATATCAAAGATTCGTTCTTTCAGCGTCTGGTGCTTATCAGCTTTCCTGAGTGCGCTGAGATTATGGTAGAACGTGCTTCTCGCCATGCCAACCGCCCTCAGCAGGTCATTCAGCCCGTGCTCCCTGCGCAGTTCCTGAATAATAAGGACTTTCCGGCGCTGAAATTTACCGCCATCAAGCCCTTCGGCTCTTTTAAGCCAGGCGACTTCAGCGCGAAGGTAGCGCAGTTCGGCCTTAGCATCAGGAGAATTATCGCGCGGTGCTGACGGGGAGTTGATGTCCTTATGCATGGGTTCCGGCTTTTTCGGTCTTCCGCTTTTTATACCGGAGAGCGCCCCGGCCCCGGACGCCTGAAAGCGCTTAACCCACTGGTAAACGGTACTCTCACCGGAAAGGTTAAATTTAGCGGTGGCATCGCGGAGCGAAAGTTTATCATCGATGACGGCGCGGACAACCTTCAGCCGGAATTCTGGCGTGTAATCAGCAGTTTTCCAGGTCAGCCCGTCAATACCGTGCTGCTGCCATGCGGAAATCCAGCGGCGAACCGCTGTGCGACCTACGCCAAAACGGGTGGCTGTCTCACGATAGCCATCGCTGCTGTTGAGATAATGCGTGACGACGGCGAGCCGTAATTCGAGGGAAAACTTTGGATTGCTCACTGAGCTGCACCTTAATCAGTCGGGTGTCCAACTTTTGGGGTGCAGTTCAATCATGCATTGAGACTAATACTGAAATGAAAAAAGAGCAGCCTATACCAGGTAAGATGATAACAAGCAGCGAAGCCATTGTTTCGAAGCGTCTCAGCGCAGAGGGACTGGAAAGGATAAGTAAAGCAACTCTCAGACGTAACGTTAAGATTATGTGGTCTGTATTTCTCAGCCTTATATTGATGGTCAGCTTATCATCTGTTTCTTATCGGTCCATTGCCGCATTAATTGTCCCGGCTGTAACTCCTCCTGGTGTGTTCCTCCTTTGCTTAACGGGTTTCCGGACATGCAGATTAATAAATAAGTGGACTGATAAACCGTTTACTACGGATCCTGCAGATTCTGTACTGTACTGGCTATTCTGTCGTGCCGCCTACCGGCCCGGCCGGTACGTGGGTATAAAGCTTACTGTTGATATCAATAGCAGGCCAATGCACAAGTGGGTTGGCAAAATGGCTGAGTTTGTTTTAGATAAGCCCTGCACGCTGTCCCGACCGCTGATTTTACGCTCGCACCTGCTCTCAAACAGTCGGTTTCGGGAGCCGCTGACTGAACAGCTCACGGCTGCCGGCATGTGCTGCACTGTGCGGCGCGATCTGCCATTGCTGTTTCCCTGGCTGTTAACATGGCTGACGCCTGCCGTTATGGTGCTTGGGGGTAGGCTTCCGTCCATGTATACGCGCGAGTGGGAAATTATTGTCACCCCAGAATACCGGTTATCTGACAGCGCTGTTTCAGTAGTGAGCTGAGACAATTTGTTAGTCTGGCCGCGCCGTACCGGAACCTGAGCCGGCGCGGAGGTGCACTGTAGCCTGTAACGTCCGTGACCATTGCTGTTCGGACCTCATGCTGCCCGGAATCCGTCCGCGAGGAGGAGGTGCAGATGTTCATCCGCACTTCTGGCCACTTCCCGGCGCCAGCCCGATCGCTGCAGCAGTTTATCGAGCGCGGGCAGCTCGCCGGTGATGCGCGCGGGCAGGGGGATGCGCTGGCGGCCGTGCTCGTCAAAGCCGACGTCGAGCGCGTGGCGGTTCAGGTAAATCCCAGATACAGTAGGGCTCAGGCGCAGCTGCCGGCGGCCGCTCCATTCGCTCGCTGCCAGCACCATATAAATCCACCCGGTCAGCTTCACCGCGTGCAGGGCGTGCTGCAGCCGGAACAGGTCATTCTGCCCCTGCAGGTTGCCGTTGCCGGCGCGCCACAGGTAGTCGAGCTTGCCGGGCAGGTCGGCGCGCAGTCCCTTTTCCCGCCCTTCTTTCAGCAGCCAGCTGATATCGCTGGCAAGCTCCCGGGGAAAGCGGCGCTGCTTTTCAGCGTTGGCCAGCCAGCGGGTCAGAAACAGGTTATCCTGCGCGGGGGAGGTCGCGATCCCGTCGCGGCGGGCAGTGTGCAGCGCAATCAGCCCGCACCACGCCAGGTGACTGACGTTCAGATTGTCGTTATCCATAAGCGGTGTCCTTCATGCAGAACCAGGTAAAAAGTGGCCCTTAAATCCGGCATTTTATGACATCCGCCGCCCTCACAGAACCCTTAATCGCCGTCGCGATGCCCCTCCACGATGTCCTGTTCAGGATAGACTACCAGCGTCCCGATCGCGCCCTGCATGAGCGTTTTCATCTCCGGCGACCATACGTCCACTCTGGCCAGCTCTTTGCGGATGAATCCGGCAATACGCAGCCGCGTGGTTTCAAGATCGTCGCTGGCCATCGCCATGACCACGGCGCCGATCATGGTGTATACCTTCTCCGGGTCCCGGTGGTTCAGTTCAGTCTTCTGCACAGCACATACCTCTCAGACACAGCCGGACGGGCGAGCAGTGCGCAGCCTGTCCTGTGAATGCCGCGTGAGCGGCATGGAGGCGCCAGAAACCGTTCAGGACGGCCCTGATGCCAGCTGGCGCCGTCAACCCGGCGGAGCCGGTTACAGGGCCGATGATGGCAAAAGCCCAACCCTTCCCTGTCAGACGCCGTTTAAGCAGCGGCCTGTCACCAGCTAATCAGTCTGATGGTCGCAGACGAAAGAACGAAACAGCAGGGCTCTGAACCTGACGCGACTGAACTGTTTTAGTTACAGCATCCAATTATCAGCCACTGCAGTTCCGGCCCTTCGGGCCGGGCGGCGGCGGCTGGTCAGTGGGGGCAACCGGGTTTCAGATCCGGCGCAGGTCTGGCCTGGAGGGGCGCAGGTTATCAGGACTGCACGGTTTCTGATTATTGAAGGACTATGATTGTTGTAACTAATCTGACTTTCCGGGGCCCGCTTTAGCGGGAGCTACTTTAAAATTCTCAAGCGAAGGCCTTATTTATCCCCGCAGAATGCCGGCATGAACACCTTATTTATCTTTCTGAATATTTCTTTCTGACGTAAGTCAGGAATGTTTTGCGGGTAATTGAAGGGGCGTTTGCGGGTATATTCAACTTTCTGATTGCGGGTAAGTGTGGATAAAAAAATCTGCGATCACAGAACGGTGCGCACGGGGAAAATTTTCTGGGAAATGTGACGTGATGTCAGACAGATAAGCCGGCCTTTACGCGCAGCACAAACGCCTTTACCGCCAGTCAAGGCGGTTAAAGTCAGGGGGGAACGTCAGTGAACGACGTCGGGAGGGGCGGGCTCGTAGCCGAGACCGAGCTCCAGCTGGTTCAGGCACTGCCACACCAGGCGGTCAAAGCCCTCAGCGTCGGTATTCATCAGCTCATGATTAGGCAGGGTCCGGATAAGCCAGCTGGCCATGGCACCGCGGCGCTCATCGAGCGGAAGCTTGCCCAGCTTTTTACGGCGCTTCTCTCTGACCGCTTTTTCGCGTCGCTTCAGTAAGGTGGCCATACGCATGTTCTCATACCAGCGCTGGCGCGCGGCGCGCACCGAATCGTGAGTGCCCGGTTCAATGATGCCTTCCGCTTCCGCCTCAAGACGCTGATTACGCTGCACGTAAAGCTTGTCCATGTTGACGCCGCACAGTTGCCAGAAGCGATCGGTCAGTACGATATGACGCGGCATCCAGTACTCTTCTACCGGGTCCCACTCCAGGTCGGGGAGCTCAATCAGCCCGAAGCGCTCCAGTTCCGGCAGCAGTCGCGACAGCCGGCTCGGTTCAACCCGGGTGGCTGGAATGACGTCACCATTCCCGTCTTTCGGACTGAGTTCGGCGGCCAGACAGCCAACGTTCATCGTAACCACCCAGGTGGCCATGTCGGCGCGCTGGATCAGCAGCGGTATAAGAGCGTCGATAAGCGCGCGTCGCTCCGGCCGGAAGTCGCGATCGCGTCCGGCTGCATGACGCAGCCTGACAAAATAGGGATTGCGCGACAGGCGCTGGCGCAGGCGAAGCTGCCCGGTGGCCTTGTCCTTCAGTACAAGTCTGCGCATGGCATGACCGAACTCTCCCGGCAACGGGCGATAGCTCTGGGGTGCAAACCATTCCGGATTTGAGCACTTACAGGCGACGGAGTGATCGCCGCGATGGCGTCCATCGTTTTTGAGAGTCGGGCCGTTTAACCCGATTAAAATCTGGTCATTCACCCTGTCCCGAACTTATGGCGGACAGGGGTTGTCTTATGAACTGCATGCGTTATAATCCTTGACAGGCTAGCGCCTGCTTTTGGACCCCCTGACCTCTGCCGCCTTCCGCCAAGTTGATGACAGATTTCGGGGGGTTTTTGCATTCAGAGACCGGTGAAAGCCGAGCTCCGTACCCTGGACGTTTTTACGGATACGTCCCATCCGGTTTGTTCTTCCCCGCGCCGCGCATGTCCGGCCACAGGTTTTTCGCATATCCTCATCGTCGACCACCACAGTACTCGGATAAGGATCAAAAAAAGATCGCCGCCCGGCGAATTCTGAAAAGAATACTCATCTCAACCGCTTAAATCCAGCACAGATTGCGCGTGGCACGAATCGTATGGATAAAAAAAGTTCACCGATACCTTTTCCCGTGATCTCATTCACCTTTTCGGCTGACTTAATCCAAATCCGGCGTCTGGCGGGACACTCAAGCAGGTTTGAAGGGAAGACTGGCGGACAAAACGTTATTGCCGGTAGTGATGTTCGTTAATGGTCACTCTGTATAGCGACGGGCAGACCGGGCAGGCTGAGGCGTACCGCAGCAGCGCGAGGAACGAACAGCCTGAGCGTCATGGGCGTCAGAGGGGTAAAGGTTCTGGCGGGTTAGCCGATACCCGTGTTACTGCTGGCGACTCGCTCGCGGTAAATAATTCATGAATCTATTTTCCCGGCCCTGAGCCGGGATTTTTTTATCCGCCCGCGGCCCGGGCGATTGCCTGCTGCATCACCTGCTCGCTGACCACTCCCGGAAGCACCGTGGTGTTGTCTGCCGTGGCATTTTCGACGGGCATTATGATAATTCCCGGCGTCCCCGTCAGACCCAGCATTTCCGCGAGCGCATCGTTGTTTTCGATCAGATGATCGGATGTAACGTTATCATCGTCAGAAACGGCGGCGGCGCCCGACGTCGTGGCAACCGTTTCGATATCTTCTGCTGTGAGTTTGCCTTCGTTATGCCCCGTCCGGTAAATCCCGTTGTGATACGTCATATACGCATCTGCTCCCTGATGACGGTAAATACTCAGGCCCCGGTGTGAGGCCAGTGTCGACTCCGGATACCGGCTTTGCCGGTTAGCGCAGTCGGGCTCGACGACTGGCCGCCAGGGCAGGAGCCGAAGGGGGACATAAGAGGTTTGATACGCCTGGCACTGATTGCGCCCCCTGATAAATAGCGAGACAACCATTACGTGAGCAGTTTCAGCATCAGGAATACTGGCCAGAATATGAAACAGTGCCCGGGTGACTGACATCACAGGCGAAGGGAGATGACCGGTGCGCCAGCACCGGTAACGTCCTGCCCGCAGGGCTGCCCTCTTTGCCGGAGCGTAAAGGTCCTGCTCTGCCACATACCGCCTGCCGGTAACAAAAAAAGCCCCCTGCGGGGCTCCGTTCACTCATTGCGCTGGGCAACCTGATTCATACTCAGCAGCGCCTCGCCCCCGCCAGACTATACAGGTGCAGGATGAATAAAGGCCGCTATCGCCGCGATGACTTCCGGGTGCTCCTGCCAGGCTTCATCCACAATTGTCCTGCTCATATCCTTCACTTTACTGCGCAGCTGACGCGCGGTTTCATAGTTACACCAGTAGCTTTCAGCTCGCGCTTTTTTAAGCATTTCATCCTGTGCCGCCCGGATGCGGGCCTTTTCTTCCGGGCCAGTAATATCCGCATGCCAGCTGAGGTCGGCCGGGTCCCCTGTCAGAACCGTCTTGTTTTTTTCGTCGCTGATAACAATGCGGATTGGACGGAAGCTGATCGGTCCCGTATCGCGGCCAAAATTCTCATCAAAGTAGTCAACGCCCTCCTCGCGCGAATTCCACTCATCCTTAAGCCATGCCGCTTTGGCAAGTTCAAGCGCCTGCGCCACAGTCCAGGCTCGGCCCAGATGAATGCTACTGTCCGTCCAGTAAGTTTTATCCAGTGAAAATTCGTCCGGATAAACCTTTTCCCCCCACATCTCGACGCTAAAGGGTTTCATGGTTTCCTGAATTTGTGTCAGACACTGCGCCTTCCGGGATGCCGACGCAGCCTTGTATTCCTCCTGTGTTGGCAGCACTATGGGGTATAAGGTCGGATCCAGCTCGGTTATCAGCTCATCTGCTGCGCACACCAATTCATACACGGCCGGTGAGCTGATGGCACCCATTGCTGCCAGCATCTCGATCCTGTCCTGCGCAATCATCGGGACATCCTCGCGTAAATCCTCACCCCCGATGCCAAGCCGCTCTAACGCAAAGAAAGCCATCATCTCGCCTTCCAGGCGGGCAAGGTCGGCCAGCGCAGCAATCTTCCGCGTGAAATAGACGGATTCAGGCGTTTTTACCCATGTTTCGGAAGATTCAGAAGCGGCGGTGTTGACGTTCTGTGTGTTCATGCTGGTTCTCCTGTTGTCGGTTGCTGAAACCATGTTTCGGTGAGTTCATCGCGGCGAAGGGCAAAGGAGCAACGACGGGTGCACGAACGCACGAGCGTCACCGCAGGCCGCAGCGCAAGCGAGCCGCAGGCGAGTGCGAACGGGCGAGGAACGGCGAAGCAAACTCTTGCGGGCGGGCGTCCCGGCGGTGCTACGACCAGCCCTCCGCGAAGAACCGCCGGAACATGGGCTGCCGGTATGGAGGTGAGCAGGAACGCACCCCGGACGGCTTTGCCGGTCCGGGCCTCAGCGGCAACGTCTTACGTGGCCAGTGAACGCACCGGCGCAAGCCGGTTGCAGGGGTTGACCTCAGACATCAGACCCTAGCCGTCAGGCCCGAAACGCCACGGGCGGTTCGGCGGAGCTTACCGGCTTTGCCGGTTAGCGCAGTCGGGCTCGACGACCCGGCTTGCCGGGAAGCCGAAGGGGGCCATACCCTGGCAGTGGCAGAATCAGTCTGGATAACAGAAATGGCAGGGGCTCAGCCCCGACAGCCGGTGGGATAACTGATATCGTAAGGATGGATGCAGCAGGGGATGACCGGACAGGTGTAGGTAGAGGGCCGGTGCGTCAGCACCGGTTCTGACCTGCCCGCAGGGCTACCGGTCTTTTACTGCCCTCAGCCAGAAAGGGCGCTGGTGCCCTTCCCGGCACGTTAAACCAGGTTAACCGAAAAAAATCGTCGCCGCGTTCACACCGCACGCGCGTGCATATCGGGACAGGTTTTCGACGCTGGCCGATGTGATATTTTTTTCCATGCGGGACAGCGTGGAAGGTGCAATGCCCATTCTGGCAGCCACATCCGCGCTGTTCAGCCCGGCATGGCTGCGCCATTCAGCCAGCAGCTCCTGAAGACGCTCTTTCCGGGCCTCGGCCTCGTAGGCTGCCCTGAAATCTTCGCTCTGCATCAGTCTGGCTTTCATCTCTGCCAGGGTTTTATGCGCCATTGATCATGTCCTCCAGTCTGCGCCACGCCAGATCAATCTCTGCCGGTGGCGTTTTAGGTGTTTTCTTGATGAAGATACGCAACACGAAGATATTCTGACCGGTCTGATAGACCCATAATCCGCGTGCGATATCACCGCCCATCGTGCGTACTTCAAACAGGCCGTTACCGAGCGGCTTGCAGTGCGGCTCTCTCAGAGAACGGGGATTTTTTTCCAGCTTCTCCAGCAGGCGCAGCATTTTGGCGGCAATCTCTGCGGGTAAGGCTTCCAGTTCGTTACCGGCATCGTCGTGCAGTTTTACGTTAAACAATTTATCTCCTCCGTGAACGTAATAATAGCAATAATGCTAAGTTAGCACAAAGACCAACTTAGCATATATGCTAACAATAACTTACTGTAGCTGTTCCCGGCACTGTCCTGATGGTCTCAGGTATCGCTCTGATTCAGCGGGGCGCTGTCACCCCCGTTTCGTTATCATGCCCGGCACCAGACTGGTGCCGGGTCCCGCTTTTCTTCAGATAATAACCCGTCGATTCCAGGTTGCTTTCCAGTCGGAATAGCCGCCGCCTTCGCGCAGCGGCGACAGGTTTACCAGATTTTCTGCCAGCCCGTTAAGAATGAGGATGCGCTCAACGGCTTCAAACCAGCTTTCATTGTGACCAACCGGAAACCACAGGTTGTCATTTACGCCGCTCAGCAGTGGGTGATCGCAGAAGTGTACGCACCGCCCCTGCGGCGTCATACTGCCCGTTACGATGCCGGAGGCGCGGACCGTTTCGGTAAGCGCGCTGCGCGCCAGCCGTTTGACAATATCGTTCCAGCACCAGTCACCATCCGGCACCGGTAGCTCAGCGTGCCGCAGCGACTGGCCCCCGGCTCGTGCGGCAAGGCGAGCCACATCGGCCACGCACTGATCACCGGTTGCGCTGTCCGCTGCGCACACGTAATGCCCGTGGTGCCAGAAAGATTCAGCGCCGTTATCGAGGCGGATAAGACAGTATGCGCCCAGCACGCGGACGATGTCCTCCTGCGCAACGGGCGTCATGCCATCTGCACTGTCTCATTGCTGAGGTGGCTCATGGCTGACTCTCCATCTGCTGACGCACGGCGCGCATAAAGCATGGCCAGCTGCTGAACGTCATTTTCGGGACGCGTACGCCGCGACCACTGTTAAAGCCTTTTACAAACGCCTGTGCCTGTGCGACGATTTGCGGGTCAAAATTCATATAACTCTCCTGAGCTTTTTGGTTTTGATGTGGCCGCCAGGCGCTAACTGGCGACCGTGAAGATGGCAGGGGCAACCCTGCCTTTTTTACGCCTGCTGTTTGCCGGTGTCCGGCGACAGCCCGGCGCTGATGTCGTTAAGTCTCGCCGCCAGACTGCTGCTGGCGCGCCCCCAAACCACCTCTCCCCGGCTGCCAAACTGTGCGTGCACGATATGACTCGCCACGATCCACGCGCGAAACGACGACAGCGGCAGCGCGTTGCCCTGTACGGTGTCGGCCACCTGCTGCGCCATGTCGTGCAGCGTGAACCGTAAAAATTCGTGTTCTTCGCTGGCGCTGAGACGGTGCTTACCCAGCTCGGTCAGCGCCGCAAGACTCTCTGCAAGGCCCGGCGTCAGCCCGGGGATTTCTGTCTGAACGCCCGCCTGAGCGGCACCGGTATGCTGTTTTTTCATCCTGTCTTTCTCCCGTTGTCAGTATTCAGTGCTTTTTCGCCGCTGGTCTCAGTACACGTCCGCCAAATAGATCGCATGACCCGCCCCCCATGTTTTGGGAGATTCTGGCGTGGCGGTTTTGACGTTGACGTTGTGTGTGTTCATGGCATTTCTCCTGCTGAGGTGGTTTGTCATGTTTCGGTCGATCCAGTCGCGGCGAAGGGCAAAGGAGCAACGACGGGCGCACGAACGCACGAGCGTCACCGCAGGCCGCAGCGCAAGCGAGCCACAGGCGAGTGCGAACGGACGAGGAACGGCGAAGCGAACTCTTGCGGACGGGTGTCCCGGCGGTGCTACGACCAGCCCTCCGCGCCTGGACTGACCGGAACAGGGCCGCCGCGCACGAAAACGGCATGAACACACCCCGGACGGCTTTGCCGGTCCGGGCCTCAGCGGCCACGTCTTACGTGGCCAGTGAACGCGCGGGCGAAAGCCCGCTGCAGGGGTTGACCTCAGACATCAGACCCTAGCCGTCAGGCCCGAAACGCCCCGGGCGCTTCGGCGGAGCTTATCGGCTTTGCCGGTTAGCGCAGTCGGGCTCGACGCCCCGGCTTGCCGGGAGGCCGGAGGGGGCCATAGCGGAATTGATCTTGTTGCAGAAGATGAATCAGTAACGAAGGCACAAGCGTAAACGGCATGCGAAGACCAGCTGCCGGCAAGAACAAGGCAGTAACAGGATCCGTAGCACCTGAGACAGCAGATACAGGCAAAGGGAGATGGCTGGCGCGTCAGCGCCGGCTTATCCCTGCCCTGCACGCCACCAGTATGTTAATCGTGCGCAATTGAATACGCAGGGCCTTTACCGGCCCTGTCTTTAGAAAACGACTTTTTCATCCAGCTCAGAGAGATAATGCATTTCCGCCATGCTGACCAGGGCTGAAAATGTTACCTCGCCACCCGTAATGCCTTCCTGCTCACAAAGGTGCATGAGATTTGCAATCAGGTCCTGCACTGACGTAAATGCGTCTTCATTTTTACTATCCAGCCCGGTGCGCTTTGCAAAAACCCATAGCGCCTCCGCAGCCGTTATTGCCCGATCGGTGTTACCCCATATCAGTACAGGCCGTTCCGTGCCTTTTGCCATCTCAGCAATCGCCTCGATTGTTTCCATGCGCACCGGTTCGCGGGTATCGGTTAAGGCAGGGTTTACTGTGTAATTATCGATTGATAAAGTCTGTGCTGAAGACATGTTGATTTACTCTATGTTAATCAATGGTTCTGTGAAGCCCTGATTTCGTCGCGGAAGTCGGGAGCGGGGGCAGGCAGGGTTCATACCCTGCTTTTTTTTATGTGTTATGTGGAGCTGGCGTACTACTTTTAACTCTGCATCCGGTCAGCCCCGATTATTGATGTGCCCAAGTTGGGCCAGCGATGTTGTTTCATTGCCTGCAACAATGATGTGATCCAGAAGCCGCACTTCGACCAGCTGTAATGCATCTTTAATCCGTACCGTAATGGTGTTGTCTGCTTTAGATGGTTTTGGTGTGAATGATGGGTGGTTATGGCTCAGGATCACCGCAGCTGCATTAAGACGCATCGCCGCACGGACAATCTCTCGTGGATGGACTTCGACGCTATTCACGCTTCCAGCAAAAATCTCTTCGTAAGCAATCAGCTGATTTTGATTATTGAGAAACGCCACGGCAAAAACCTCTCTATCGCGACCGGCAAGTTTTGCCCTGAAGAACTCTCCTGATACCTCAGAGGATTCGAAGATGGTACCAGTGGGATAGCGAACATCAATAGCGCGCATTGCCTCAGCCAGGACCTGCGCTGCCGACGCCATCACAAAGTTCCCGTGCGCATCGCTACGTGAAGCTGACTGAAAAAGTGAACATTGCTTCCAGGCATTTCCGATGATGATTCTTGAGTTGACTGAGCCGAGGTGTTGACGTTTTGCTGTGACATGTTGCTACTCCAGTTGGGATGAAAATGATGATTCTTTGAGATTCCTCGCCGCGAAAAGCAGAACTGTCGTGCGGGCGGAAGAACGCAAGGGGAAACGACAAGGCCGCAGCCCGAAGGGACCGGGTGCAAGCGTTTAGCTTGCGACCCTGGCGTGATGACGCGCGTATGGCAGATTTCTGCGCGGCAGGGAAACTCAGAAGAGCATCAGGCATGACAGAGATGAACAGGTCACAGCCCCGGACGGCTCTACCGTACCGGGCCTCAGCGGCCACGTCTTACGTGGCCAGTGAACGCGCGGGCGAAAGCCCGCTGCAGGCGGAGTTATTTGGTCGTTGCCATCAGACCCTAGCCGTCAGGCCCGAAACGCCACGGGCGGTTCGGCGGAGCTTAACGGCTTTGCCGGTTAGCGCAGTCGGGCTCGACGACCCGGCTTGCCGGGAAGCCGAAGGGGGCCAGCAGGAGTTAAATGCAGTTGTGCCTGCCTTGTTTTCGGCCGGTGCAATGAGCAGTCGCAGCAGTTATGCACCTTTGCCGGTCTGCGCATCCCGCGCCACTCCCTGCATACCCGGATGCAGTGGCACACCGGAAACATCGGTGGACTCCCGGGCCTTATACAAATCACAGGCAGCCTGCATCGATAACCACAGGCGCGCAGCGATCCCCAGCCCCGCCTCAAGACGTACAGCCATTTCCGGACTGACAGACGCCTTGCCGTTCGCAACCTTGCTAAGCGCCGGTGCCGATACGCCCAGTTCTTTAGCCAGGACACGCAGGCCGATGTTGTTATCTTCCATATACTCGGTGATCAGACCGCCCGGATGCGGGGGATTGTACATAGCCATCAGTGATAGTCCTCCAGGTTGAGAATGTATGCGTCGCCGTCCGTGAATTCGAACGTAATACGCCAGTTTGCCCTGACAGTGATTGAAAACAGGTTTCTGCGGTCACCTTTCAGGGGGTGGAAACGGAACCCCGGATAGTTTCTGAATTCATCCGTTGAGATCGCTTCATCAATAACAAGCAACCGCATGCGGATACGTTCGGCATCCTGTGCCTGTACGCCACTGATATCGCCTTTTTCAAAGAGCTTTTGCAGCCCCTTATGCTTCCAGCTTTTAATCACGCCCTGCCTCCGTGTTTCGTTTCGAGAAACAGTATATCACATGTTTCTCATTGCGAAACACTCTTCGGATGTTATTTAATGCCCGATTCAGCCAGCTGAGGCATGGGCGGCATATAGCCGCCCGAGAGCCTCTTATCAGGCTTCTTTAACTGATACGCTGGATAAAATCCCGCATTGCTTTGACCCGGCGCTGAGCAGACAACCGCTCTTCAAAGTCGTTAAGGTAATAAACGGGTGTGTAACGAACCCGACTTAACTGCAATGTAAGCGTGTTGCCTGTGGTTACCTCGGCGGCAATACCCAGCAGAGAAAGCTGAATAAATGCCATATCCGCCGCAATTGGATCGATATCGATGCAACTGACAAACATCTGCATAGAAGGGTTAAGCCCTGACTCAAGCATACATTCGGCATAGGCGATAACAATTCCTCCCGCCCCACAGGTGGGTTCAGACAATGTAAAAAATCCCTCTCGTTCAATGGTCTCTTTCACGCCAGGCATCAGCATTCGCGCCATCATCGATTGCACGCAATACGGGGTAAAATACTGGCCGCGCCGATCGTCGCCCAGCTCCAGCTCCATAAAAATCGCCCCCAGAAAATCGTGAAATTCTGCCTCCAGTGCACAAACCATCAACTGGAACAGCTCGTGCATGTTTTGGATATCGGCAGCGCTGTAGCGATCGCAGATTTTGCGACACCGATCCATACTTTCAGGCGATCGTATCCGGGCGATATCCAGCTCGCTGGCGCATAGCGTAATGAAATCGCTGAACACATCCCAGCGGCGAAGGTGATTGCCCGTATCCCTGAACACGCGGATAAATTGTCGCCGCGAGGCGTCAAGACTCATCATCCGTGGAACAACGGCAGGCACCGGAGCCAAAGATACCGGAGCAGTAGACGGCAGGCGGTCTTTTGACTGATCAAAAAATTCGGCAAAGCTCAACTGTGACATGAATTTATCCTTTTAATTGCCGCCCCTCCGGGGCGGCACGTTTCACATCACGCGAGGCCATGGCCAGCGTAGACCTTCGTCATAAACTGCTGCCAGTGCTCCAGCTTCAGGGCTGGAACGCGGGCGCGTTTTCCATTACGAAGGGCATTTACAAAAGATTCCGCCTGTGACACGATCACCGGGTCGAATTTCATGGTTAGATCTCCATTAAGTTTGATGGTAGCCAGGGTGACGTTGCGAGCGTTTACCTGGCGGGAATGAAGCAGGCTTATGCCTGCTTTTTTCATTTCTGCTTCTGAGCAAGTTCCTCCTTAACGTGCGTCATAATCTGCGCATGGTTCAGATGGCTGTAATCGCGCAGCCGGTAATAACATCCCCCTATGCGTGCAAAAATTTCCGTCACGCGCCCGCAGTACATCTCATCGAGCATGAAACTCTCATATTCTCCGTTTTCACTTGTTGCCCAGCAGCGTGGGTACATCAGCCCAAGCGCATCGTGGTAGCGGTGTACATCAATTTCCTTCGGTGCACTGACTGCCGCCTGCTCACGACGCAACCAGTAGTTGTGATCGTCTTCAGCACTCACGGGGAAGCCGCTAAAAACCCCCTCCGTTGCAGAGTAAAAAGCCGGGTTTACCCATGTTTCGGAAGATTCAGAAGCGGCGGTGTTGACGTTCTGTGTGTTCATGCTGGTTCTCCTGTTGTCGGTTGCTGAAACCATGTTTCGGTGAGTTCATCGCGGCGAAGGGCAAAGGAGCAACGACGGGTGCACGAACGCACGAGCGTCACCGCAGGCCGCAGCACAAGCGAGCCGCAGGCGAGTGCGAACGGGCGGGGAACGGCGAAGCGAACTCTTGCGGGCGGGCGTCCCGGCGGTGCTACGACCAGCCCTCCGCGAAGAACCGCCGGAACATGGGCTGCCGGTATGGAGATGAGCAGGAACGCACCCCGGACGGCTTTGCCGGTCCGGGCCTCAGCGGCCACGTCCTGCGTGGCCAGTGTACGCGCGGGCGAAAGCCCGCTGCAGGGGTTGATTTGGCCATTGCCATCAGACCCTAGCCGCCAGGCCCGAAACGCCAAGGGCGGTTCGGCGGAGCTTACCGGCTTTGCCGGTTAGCGCAGTCGGGCTCGACGCCCCGGCTTGCCGGGAAGCCGGAGGGGGCCATATCGTTACGCTGGTCTGCTTCTTTTAAAACCTGGAGATAAAGGATTTCTGGTTGTCTGCCGATAACAGCTGACGTCAACTTTAGGGAGATAACAGACATGCCGTCATTTTTTAACAATTCACTGTCCCTGGCTGTTCTTACTTCAGCCTTAATCCTTTCAGGATGCTCAAACCTGTTGCCGCGACAGCACAAAGATTACACCGGTTCAGATGCTGCTACCCTGGTCATTCAACAGGAGGAAGTAGCCGGAATTGTTACCCTTCTTTATTATGAAAATAAAGGAGAATGCTACGACAGAATTGAGATCTACACAGTCAGGCCCAATATGTTTGACTCGAGCAGAAGAATTTTCACCCTCAAGATTCAGCCCGGTAAACTTTTAGCCGTTCAACAGATCTATAACACCAAAAAACAATTTTACCCTTTAGGCCCCTTTTCCACTGTCCAGGTCATAAAGAAGCTGCCTTTTATACCTCAGTCAGGAAAACGTTATTATTTTGCTGTTGATCGCGGCGTACACGAAATCCCGAATGATTATGTGATTACCAGTAATACCGATCCACAGAAAGTCATCAGCGAATTTCCCCAGCCTGCCCAGCCCAGCTGGGATAGCACCAGAATCTGTCGGCATACCTGGGGAAATGAGTAGAACTTTGCGTACCACAGTCGCTTTCCCGCAGTATCAGAAGTATTCCTGAGAGCGACTGTGACCTTTTTTACGCCCCTCGTTTAATCCCTGCGCCACATTGGACGTTCAGATGTTTCTGTCCATTACTCACACCTTTATCCCCCGTTTCTGTGGATAACCAACATCCTTTGTCTCCTGCAGCTGACCATCGCACCATATGATGTTCTGATTCATCATTGTGTCCTTTCTGCCGCCCCGCAGGGCGGCACTCCTTATCAGGCCGCGTGCGCGGGCCCATCAGTGTCAGGTGTGATATCTGCCAGCACAGTCGTTTTTTGCTCAGGGGCTTTCATCCAGTCAGGTACCCATCGGGTATTCTGGAAATGAGCCTCAGCGAGATCAGCAGCATCTCCCTTCTTCATTTTTTCAGCATCAGAAGCAGCGCCAGTCAGGCCAGCATCTTTAAGCACCGCAACTATCTGCGCGTGCTTCATGTCTGCGAAGAAGTTTTTACGAGTCGGATGCCACCAGTCACGCAGATGGAAACCAATAGCGGTTTCCAGCGTATTCAGCTTGCTGGTTGAAGTGCGCTGGCATTCGCGAGTTTGAACACCGTTCACAGAGCAGGCGGTGCAGTAGGCCATCAGTGACATCAACACGCCGCCCTCAAGGGCGAAGAACGTGGTGAAGTCCTGCTCCCACCCTTCCGGAAGTAGCGCCTCGAGGCGAGCTCTCTCCTGCATTAGCGCAATAAATGCCGCGCCATCTTTTCCTGTCGGCGCATCAGCAGTAAGTGATGAATGAGATACGGTTATGTTTATGCTGAATGGATGCTGAATCCCCCAACTACGAGAGAAGACTTGTGAACACAGACGCCAGACCATGAGCGCCACGGCTTTTTCAGGCTGCTGCATCAGCGCTGCCTGTACGGCAAGTGTCCGCTCTGAGGACATTTTTGTTAGCTGAGGCAGGCTCACGCCTTCAGCTACGTCCGGATCGCGATGACCGAAGATGCTGCCAGACATTTCAGTTTCTGGGGTTTCAGTCAGGTCAGCTTTACGGCGTACGCCGCGCTGAATGGTAATTTCGCCATAATGGAGACTGACCACTACACTCGCATTAATTTTCATTTCATCAGTCCATGCCCGGGCTCCTGCGGCCTGTTCAATTGCATTAATTTCAGCTTCAACGGCATCCAGCTCTGGGCCCGGCTCATTAATTTCGTTGTATTTATCCTGCAGCTCATCGAGTCGTGCAGATTCTTCTTTGGTGTAGACTGATTCAGGTTCGTCAGCAATAACGTAAAACTTACCATCTTCACCGTAATGACTGACCTCTAATAAACGCCCCATACTCCACGCCCAGCCTTCGCGCTGTTCAATTTCACGCGCGGCATTACTGAGATTTTCCAGAGCAAGGCGCTCAGTCAGTGCACGTTCAGCCGTACCCTCGCCTTCCTGCTGACTGAAAAGATCTTCACGCACCACGCCGCCTGCCACTTCATAATCCTCACGACCAACGAACTCAAAAAGCGGGCTGGTAAGGCTGATTTCCGTATCAATGATGCGCGTTTTGAGTGCGTGAGCGGGAGCATGTGACCAGCTGGCACATACACTCTCAAATACCTCAACCTGGCGAACCTGATCGTCTTCAAGGCAAAGAGCCTGACATTGCTCAACATTAAGCTTGTCTTCTGCCAGCAGTGTAAGCAGTGAGGGTGCCAGATTGGTCAGCTTAAGCATGCGCTGAACATGGCGGGCACTGAAACCAAGTTCTGCACCGATTTGTGATGCGGTATTACCCTGGGCTGCCAGCTTACTGAAACCGTGGATCTGTTCAGCAGGATGCATTGCCACGCGCTGCTCGTTTTCCGCCACCGTGGCAATCAGCGCCAGTTCCTCAGAAACACGCTTAACTGCAACGGGATGGTCCTCGCTAAGGCGCTGCTCACTGCACAGCAGCTGCATCGCGGTCAGGCGGCGACCGCCAGCTGCTACGCCGGATTTCCCGTCAGGAAGAGTATGTACCACCAGGTTGTGCAGCAGACCGATGGCTTCAATGGTGTTGGCCAGCCCACGAACGCTTTCAACCGGATATGGGAGCGAACGTGCGTTAAGCGGAGATTTAACAAGATCGGACAGCGGAACAAATTCCATTCCTGCTGCATCGAGAGCGAGTTTTAGTGCGGCTTTCTCCGCTGCGCTGGTTTTCTTAACGGTGGCTTTCTTATCGTTCACTGTTTTAACATCGGCTGCTGACATTGCTGATATCCCTTATTTATTGATGACTGCCTGCCCTGCGAAGTTAGCGCTCATACAGGGCACCTGATTACTGCCCTTGCCTTTTAGCCCATCACCCGTTGAGTTACGGGAGCCGCGGTGTTGACGTTTTTGCGGAACCTGCCTGACTGTTCCCTTGGTATGACCTTCACCCGTTTGAGAACCTTCGCCGCGAGGGCGTAAACGAGCATGGCCCGGTGCAGATGTCCGGGGGTGAGCGGGAAAAATTTTCCGGTCTAATGGAGCCTGCGGAATGGCCGGGAAATATTTGCTGCGAAAGGCCTGCCGTCCCATGGACAGCAAAGCGGGTTGTGCTTGTATCAGCCCCGGCGAGAGGTACTTAAACGGTGAAATGGATCCGGGAATAATTCGGCAGGGGTCGTCGCAATGGCGGGAAGCGCGGCAGCGCGAAACGGCATTGCGCCTTACATCCCGGCGATCGCAGTTGGTGTTATAGCCGGGATGGTGAGAGCGCCGGACACGGCGCGACCGCGGCGCAGCCGGAACGGCTGCTGCAAGCGGGAGGTGCGTCATGAGGATGTCATCATATGGCTTATGAAGACATTACTAAGATCGCGGTGTGTTAATGAACGGGGTGTAGGTCATGAATGTGATGAGATTGATGGTCAAACACCACTCAAACTCCCATATTCGCTTCTCGCTCAAAGCTGCCAGTCAGTCCCTTTGATTTATTGAAGATGTTTCAGTTTCCGTTCTGCATTCCTGGTCAGAAACGCAGTTTGTCCAGGGATGCACAGAATTAACTGTATTGGTTCTGATTTTCCTGAAAGTGGTTCGGTTTGGTTAGGTCAGGGCTGTATCTCGGCAGACGTTCCTGAAAAGTGGTTCACTGGACAGAATATGCGGTCTATTCAGGACGTGACTGTATCAACGCACTGAGTCTCTGAGGCATAGATGGTGCGTGACTTTTTCTACGCCAGTTAAAGCAACAAAACCAGCTCGTTCATAGAAAGTGAATGCCGATGGAGGCGCGTTTGTGTTGATAAAATCAAGTCAGTGGCCAGAATCCTTAAGTATCTCACTGAGCAGGACACTACCAACCTGCCTTTTTCTCCATCCTGAGTCTACATAGAGATGTCGCAGACGTCCGATGCCAGTTTTTAGCGTAAATGGGTCGATGTTGAGTCCACAAACGCCAACTATTAATCCATCTACAGAAGCCCCAATTAGTTTTTCTCCGGGTTTATCAAAGCGGTTCTGTCCGCTAAGCCAGTTATCTTCCAGTCGGCGTAACATGTTAAATCCTTCAGCCATGCTCTGCGATCTTAACTCTGCAAATCCTAGGTTGTCCGGGGTGACGTTTGTTAGTGGGATGTCCATGATTCTTCCAGTGATTTCAATCTGCATAGTCTGGACAGAATGACGATTGTGTCCAGTATGACAATGGCACTCTCATACATCTAATGCCATCAATGTCCGCTCTGTGCAAGAAGCGGACGTTGCAAACAATAGGAGCTGTCTTCAGGTCTGACTTAAGGTTTTCGCTCATGATTTTGGTCCTCCAAGAATCAGGGGCGATTAATATTTTATTTTTTTAGCGTGTATGAGACCATGTAGATATGCTATTTAGAAATGCAAGTTAAGGAAAAATTTTTGCGTAATAATTTTTCTAACAATCTACTTTATTTTTTCAAAACAAAGTGGATTAAATATGTTGTTCCTAGCGCGGTAGTTACAGTTGCGATTGCAACTGGCATTAACGCTATACATGATAGCTGGAGCATGATATCTAATGTATTCCGTCCTGAACCGCTAAAAGTTATCAACGCTCGCCTTCAACCTTTCAGAATATCGCCTTTAGTGAGACATTCCGTTGATGATGCTTTTCTTATTCTAACTGTCAGGAACTATGGCAAGGAGCCGCTTATGTTAATTAGCGCCGATGCAGACATAGTGGGCGGTATGTATTCAGGGAAAGGTAAAGCTGGTTCACAAGGGAAATGTGTATTCGGTGCAGATGCTAACGTGAATACTCCACTGGCTATTAGACCTGGCGATACCGTAGAAATTGAGATAGGCGGTGCAATCCGGCTTGAAAATTTGCACAACCTTATGGATCTCCTTCCTGTAAGTCAGATACATTTATTCTTAGACGATCCTATTGGGATACATGAAACATTTTATGTTGACTACCTTAATAAGATTTTTGAAAACTATTATGGCGCCCACACTGAAGTTGTTGCCAACCTTTTTACTGGCGAAAACAGTGATAAACATACCTTCAACTTTAAACTATCACAGGGAAAGGATCTTTTTTCAAAAGATGGGCATCTGCATCATGACTGGTTAATCGCTAGGTGGCTAGGCCCGCCATTAAAAATGTCTACTCAGAAAAAAGATGATTGTACCTAGTCCCTCTACCGGTTCGCTAATCATCAATACTGATCCTGTTCTGCATACCTAACACTCTGACGGCGATTTATTATAATATGTTCATTAAACCAAAGCATGAGTACTAAAATGCACAATTTGTTAAATATCACCTGTTCCCAGTAGATATACACGGTATGGTTAGCAAGATCCATGGCGACTCAATTACGAATGTCCGCTTATTGCTCATAGCGGACCTTACCGCTTCGTGCCATTAGGAGACATTCATTTAGAAAACTCACAGGTACTGTTGAGGGGCAAATAAAGCCCCCCTTCATTATTTGCCTGTTCAGAAAATTCAGTTTCCTCTTAATGCACCGCCATCCACATATATAGCGTCTGAGCTGTAATCAACGCCGCATCCTCAGACATAAGAACTGCGATAGTTGCCGCAATCTCATCCGGCTAACCAAATCGTTTCATTGGCACGCCATTGAGACATCGCTGCTCCCCCGCAGTTTCCTCCGGATTATTGGCGCGAAAAAGCTCTGTTACTGTGGGTTCCGGTGCAACCGCATAATAGAATTTTGCGCGGGTAGGGGCTGACCACAGGCGATATGATTAGTGATCGGCGGCAAGGGGCGGCCCGAAGGCTGCCCCTACGAGAACGCTACGATAACTTCGATAAAGAGGCTTTTAAGCGCTGGCACGCCTCTCTCAGCAGACCATCCTCCACCGCATAAGCAATACGCAGATAACCCGGTGTGCCAAACGCTGAACCGTGCAGTAGCGCCACCTGGGCATCCTGCAACAGCCAGCTGGCGACGGCTTTATCATTGGCCAACACTTCACCTTGAGGCGTGCTGCGGCCAATCAGCGCGGTGCAGTTGGCAAAGATATAAAATGCCCCTTGCGGTGCGCTAGCGCTCAAGCCATTGCTGGCGGCGATAGTCTCCAGTACCTGCTGGCGACGGCGATCGAGCACCGCAATCCACTCCGCCAAAAATGTTGCGGGCTGCTGCAACGCCACCACCGCTGCCGCCTGCGAAATGCTGCTCGGGTTTGAGGTGCTCTGCGATTGTAAGATTTGCATGGCATTGATCAGCCATGCCGGACCCGCCGCGTAACCCAGTCGCCAGCCGGTCATGGCGTGACTTTTGGAGACGCCGTTGATAGTCAAGGTGCGGTCGGCAAGCTGCGGTGCCACCTGCGCGAAGGTGCTGAACGGTGTGTTGTCATAACGCAGCGGTTCGTAGATATCATCCGCCATAATCAGCACCTGAGGATGTCCGGACAGCACATTGGCCAGCGCTTGTAACTCCTGTGCGCTGTAGACGGCCCCGGTAGGATTGCCGGGCGAGTTGAGGATCACCCAACGAGTGGCGGGCGTCAGTGCTGCAGCTAAGTCTTGAGGTTGCAACTTCCAGCCCTGCTGCTCATGGCACGGCACAATTACCGGCTCCCCTTCAGCCAGCGTCACCATATCGGGATAGGAAACCCAGTACGGCGCGGGGATGATCACTTCCTGTCCGGCATCCAGCGTGGCGAGCAGCGCGTTGAAAATCAACTGCTTGGCTCCGCTGCCCGCAATGATCTCCTGCGGGTTAAAACTGAGCTGATTATCACGCGCAAACTTATTGGAAATCGCCTGTTTCAGTTCGCTGGTACCTGAGACTGCGGTGTATTTGGTTTGCTGCTGCACGATGGCGGCAATCCCGGCGTAGCTGATATTGGCGGGCGTGGCAAAATCCAGTTCCCCTTCTCCCAGGTTAATCACTGCATTGCCTGCCGCTTCCAGGGCGCGCACCTGGTCGGAAATGGTGGCGGTGGGCGACGGGCGGACACGCTGCATACGTCGGGCCAGTTGCTGACTGTTCATAAATCCTCTTTTGTATATATTGTTTCAACTAATACAAGTAACCACCCAACAACAACAGGAAATTTACTGTGTCACTTCTCTTCATTCTTGATGATGCCCACAACCCGGCGCAGTTCGGTGTCGCCGCCAGCCTGTTGGCGAATCAACAGTCGCTGCCGTTATGGAGCCTACGCCCCAACTTCAGTGACGAGTATCCCGACAGCCATCAGCACGTGGCGGCGGCGGGCTACTGCGTCACCAGCGGCCTGTTCCTCAGCGATACACTGCAACATGAAGTCACTGATGTCAGTCAGCTGCCTTTGCAAGACGCGGTGATCGTGCTGGCAGCCGCCGATGCATCACGTATCGCCAACCTCAAAGGAGATCGCCGCTTTAGTCGCGATCTGCCTTTGTTTCGGGAGACCGCAGCCACGGGTGAGCGCACGCTGCGCATCGGTCTGATGGGGCGCGAGCGCGATCAGCGCGACAGCTACCCGGCGAACCTGATGTCACTGCAAGCGGGGGCGCGGCAGCTAGGGGTCGCGCTGGATGTCTGCTTACTGCCTCCTGCTGAACTCTGCGCAGATCTGCATGAGCTGGACGGTCTGCACGGCGTGGTGCTGCCAGGCGGTTCGTCGATGGCTGCGGTGCTCGGGCAAATCGCGGTGGCCAAAGCCACGCTGCAGCGTGACATCCCAACACTCGGATTGTGTCTTGGCATGCAGAGCATGTGTACGGCAGTGGTGCAACAAGCCACTGGCTATGAAAACGCCATGCTCGCCGAGGTGGCACCTGACGCGCCGCTGCACAGCTTTGTGCGCTTTGACGATCTGCGCCACCGCTGCGGCCTGTTTGCCTATCCGGCTGCCGCACCTTATGACCGCATGCCTTATAACCATCGCTACTGCTTTAATCCGCGCCTACTGCCGCAACTGCAAGCGGGCGGCATTGACGTAACGGTGCAAACCGACGCTATCGTCGAAGCGATTCGCAGCGCCTCGCATCCCTTCTGGCTGGGGGTGCAGGGTCATCCCGAACTGATGTCACGTCCTGATGCCCCACACCCGTTGTTCACCGCCTTCCTGCAAGCGGTGATTAACGTGACAGCATAACGCCGGTGCGGCTGTCGCTGGCCAGCTTGTGCATCACGCTGGTCAGCGCCGCCAGTGCCGATTCTGAGATCGGTTTCAACGGGGCGCGCACCGTGCCGCCGTTAAAGCCTCGCAGCGCCATCGCCGCCTTCACCAGCTGGGGTTGACCGTGCTGACGCGCCAGGGTGCGGTAATCAAACCACAGCTGATGCAGGTCACGCGCTGTAGCCGCATCACCCTTTTCCAGCGCCCGGAAGGTGGCCAATACCAGCTCTGGCAGCGCTCCGCTGTTGGTGGTGCTGATGCCGTCGAATCCGGCCATCATCGGCCCGAGGAAAGCGAGGTCCGAAGCGCAGAACAGACGCAGCTTGCCGCGCAGGCGGTTAGCAATCTGGTCAATCGCCGTGGGGTTCAAATCACCCTGTTTGATACCGACCACGCCAGGAATATCGGCCAGACGCTCCAGCAACGCAGGCGACAGTGTGATACCGATGCCCGGCGCGTTGTAAACCAGAATCCCGGTACGCGACAACGGTGCCACCTCCTGGAAATAGCTGAAAATTTGCTCGTCAGTGATTTCACTGACAAACGGCGCGGTGACCATCGGCAGACCACCCAACTCTCCTGCCATTTCAGTCAGTTCACGCGCTTCACGCGGGTCCGACGCCGCGCTACACAGCATCACCGCCACGCGGTCCTGTACGCATTCCATCACGTTGGCAAAGAGTTCACGGCGTTCCGCCAGTGACATCACCGGGAATTCTCCGTAGGTGCCACCAATCAACAGGCCGTCATAACCCAGGCCAATGACGCGCTCAATGTTTTCACGCAGCGCAGGAAAATCGATCCCGCCCGCGGGGGTAAAGGGCGTGACGGTGATGTTGAAAATGCCACGCAGGCGTTCACGACATTCGATAATATCTTTCATAACAGTTCCTTACAGCAGAGTTAATGGACGCGCCAGCGAGCCGAGCTGACGGTAGCCGGATTCAGTCACCACCACGGTTTCGCTCACGCCCACGGTGAATTCACCGTAGATGCGCAGCGCCGGGGGAATATGAAAGGTCATCCCTGGCTGGAGTTCAGTGGTGACGCCGCTGTACAGGCTGAGAAGGCCGCCTTCGCCCCAGTCCGGCGCGAACGAGACGCCGATCGAGTAGCCGGTACGCTTTTTGAAGTTGTCGGTAAAGCCCGCGCGATCGATCACTTTCTGACAGGCGATGTGCGGATCGGCACAGGTCGCGCCCGGACGAATCGCATCCAGTGCCGCCTGCAGGGCTTCCTGGCACACTTTCTCCATCTCCAGCGCGATAGCCGGTGGGCGGCCAATCCACGCCGAGCGCATCAGCGCCGCATGGTAGCGATCGTGCGCTGCGGCCATTTCGAGGAACACCGGATCGTTATCTTTGATCACCCTACGACGCCAGGTGCCGTGCGGCACGCCGCTGCGCGGGCCACTGGAGACCAGCGGCTCCATCCCGACATACTCAGAACCGGCGGCAATCGCCGCGCCCATCATCGCCGAGACCAGGGCGTTCTCATCCGCCCCCGCGCGTACCGCCGCCATTCCGGCCTCCATACCCGCATCAACATAGCGTGCCGCCGTGGCAATTTTTTCCACCTCCGCCGCCGACTTGATGGCGCGCAGCGGTTCGATCACTCCCGCGGTATCCGCGATGGTGCCGAGCTTGCTTTGCAGCGCCTCATACACCGCAATCGGCAGGAACCAGCCGCGTTTATCCAGCCCGATTCGTTTATTGAGCCAGCCGCGCTGTTGCAACACGGCGAACAGGAAGTCCACCGGGTTATCGCCATCCTGATAAATGGCCGCGTCGGAGATAAAGGTGTTGGCGATAAAGTTGAAATATTCGAGCTGGCGGATCACAAACACCGGCTCCCCTTCTACCGGCAGCAGCAGCGCCTGGAAGGTGTAATAACCGGGGGTTTGCTGGCCGGTTAACCAGAAAATATTTTCTGGCCCGGTGACAATCATCACGTCCACACCGGCCGCGTTTAAGCGTTCGCGCGTGCGCTGGATGCGGCTGGCGTACTCTTCTGCAGCAAAAGCAGATTCGCTGCCCTGAATCACATTATTGAGCTGTTGCATCACTAAAACTCCTTGAGGAAAGTGGCGCGGGTGGCATCGAACTGCACGCCCAGGCCGTAAGAATCCGTTACTTGCACGCTGCCGTGTTGATAGTGCAAACCGCTGACGGGATCATCTGTCAGGCCATCGGCGCCATAGAGTTCGGCATACTCCGGTTGCAGCACGCGACACAGTTGCAGTGCCGCCGCCGTCGCCGCGTGGCCTTCGTTCATCTGGCCGATCATGAAGGGCACGCCAGCGGCCTGCAGATGACGCGCAGCCGCCAGCGTCGGTGCAATACCACCCAGTTTGACCAGCTTGAGGTGGCCCCACAGCGCCCCGTCCGCCGCAATTAAGCGGTCAATCGCCGCCGCACTGTTGAGGCTCTCATCCAGCATGATTGGCACACCGAAGGTAGAGAGCTGGCCGAGTTGCGCGTCATCGCTCACCGCCAGCGGCTGCTCGACGTAGCTTAAATCGAGTTCACGCAGCGTCGGGAAAGCGCGCTGTGCCTGCTCCAGCGTCCACTGGCCGTTAACGTCTATCGCCAGGGAAATATCGGCTCCAAACTCGGCGCGCAGCCGTTGCAGCCGCGCCAGATCGGTGGCGATATCCGCCACGCCGGTGCGCAGTTTTAATTGGATAAAGCCACGCTCTACGTAGCCTTGCGCCTGTTGCAGCATCTGGGCTTCACTGCCCCAGAACAGGGTTTGATTGGTGGCGAACGATGCAGCACAAGGTGCGGCTCCCAGCCACTGCGCCAAAGATTGCTTTGCCCTTTTCGCCAGCAGATCGTGTAGCGCCATATCCAGCAGCATGCGCGTCGGTGCCAGCAGACCGGCATCGGCGGCAGTTCGGTTTAATAAGGTTTGGGCGTCATCGTTGCTGCTCCACTCTGATAGCGCGCGGGTGACATCCTGTAACACCTGCTTCGCGCTGTAGCCGTGCAGGTAACTGATGTTCAGACGCACTTCGCCAATGGCGTCGTCCAGTTGAAGCCACAGCGTATCCAGCGCGTTTATGGCACCGGAGGCGGCAGTGTGCAGGGTGACGCCCGCATAGTGCAGTTCGCCGCGCCACAGGGTGATCTTCACAGCGCAGACTCCAGCGGCAGCATTGCCAGCGCCACGTCGAGGTAAATAGATGCCGCAGCAATAAACTCTTCTACCGGCACAAACTCATCAGGCTTGTGCGCCACCGCCAAGCTGCCAGGGCCAATCACCACGCCTTTGGCACCCAGCGCACGGAAGTGCACCAAATCGCAGCCGCCCTGGAAGCCAAACGGCCCCGCTTCTGGCTGACCATGACGACGGCAGGCCGCCAGGCTGTGCTGCACAATCGCTTCGTTGCTGTCGGTTTCCGTTGCGCCGCCGGTGGTGGCCTGCCAGGCAACAATCTCCGCTTCAATCCCAGCCGATACGTTGGCGTGCTCGAGCAACTTTTGTAGTTCCGCTTTCACCGCTTCTTCGCTTTCACCGGGCACCATGCGGCGATCGAGCAGTAGTTCGCAGCTGTCTGGCACCACGTTGTCAGCGTGACCACCGTGGATACGCGTCACCGTCAGGCTGGCGTTGCCCACCATCGCGTGGCAGCGGCATCGCACCTGCTGCTGATGCGCTTCTTCAATCAGCCCCAACAGTTTGGCCGACTGGTAGATGGCGTTAACGCCGAGTTCGGGAGTACCCGAGTGCGCCGTCACTCCTTTAACTTTGACGCGCGGGCGCAGGCTGCCTTTGTGCGCTGAGAAGGTGGCGTTGGAGGTCGGTTCACCAATCACCGCGAAATCAATCGCTGGCGGGGCGTCTTTGACGTAGAACTTCGCGCCCTCACTCGCGACCTCTTCATCTGCGGTGAACACGCCCATTAGCGTGCCAGACCAGTGCTGACGGTTGGCGGCCAGCAGTCGCAGCGCTTCCACCATCGCCACCAGCGGCCCTTTAGCATCACACGCGCCGCGTCCGTAGAGCTTGCCGTCGCGCTCGGTCAGAGTGAAGGCATCGCTGCTCCAGCTGCTGCCAGCCGGGACAGTGTCGAGATGGGTGTTGAAGGCAAAACAAGGACCGGCACCGTTTTTCAACAACGCAATGACGTTGGTGCGCCCCGGCGCGTATTCGCTGAATGACAAATCGAAACCCACAGCACGCAACCAGCCCGCCACGCATTCGGCGGCTTCACGCTCCTGGCCGGGTGGGTTTTCCGTATTGATTGCCACCAGCGCGGCTAAATCGCGCTTCATGCGCACGCTGTCTACCTGATAAAGGCTCATATTCACTCCGCAATTAATGAAGGATCTGGTCGAGGAAGCGCCTGGCGCGTTCGCTGACCTGACCGGTAAAGAAATCATCGGCGCTGGCGCGCGCCAGAATCT
This sequence comes from Candidatus Pantoea floridensis, assembly GCF_900215435.1. NCBI lineage: Bacteria > Pseudomonadati > Pseudomonadota > Gammaproteobacteria > Enterobacterales > Erwiniaceae > Pantoea > Candidatus Pantoea floridensis. The sequence goes on along the minus strand of NZ_OCMY01000003.1, from coordinate 72,987 downwards.
CGCCCTCTTCCATAAACAAAATCTGGTTGGCTGCGCGGCGCGCGAAGCCCATTTCGTGCGTCACCACCATGCTGGTCATGCCTTCGGCGCTGAGTTCCGCCATCACGTCCAGCACTTCGCGGATCATCTCGGGATCGAGCGCCGAAGTGGGTTCGTCATACAGCATCAGTTCCGGTTTCATCGCCAGCGCACGAGCAATCGCCACGCGCTGCTGCTGGCCGCCGGATAGTTCATCGGGGAAGTGATCGGCCCGTTCGTGGATGTGCACTTTTGCCAGCAGCGCTTCGGCCTGCTTGCGTGCCTCAATGCGGTTGATGCCCAGCACCGTCATCGGCGCCAGCATGATGTTTTCCGCGGCGGTGAGATGCGAGAACAGCTCGTAGTTCTGGAACACCATGCCAATGCGCTGCCGTAACTGATGCGGCGGCACTTCACCGCGCGTGATGTTCTGGCGGGTAAAGAACACATCGCCGCTATCGGCAGGTGACAGCATGTTGACGCAGCGCAGCAGGGTCGATTTGCCCGATCCCGAGGGGCCAATCAGCACCACGGTTTCACCGCGCTGCACGCTGAGCGAACAGTTTTTGAGTACCTGTTGTTTGCCGAAGGTTTTGTCGATACCAATCATCTCCAGCAAGGGTTTAGTCTGATGGCTCATGACACACCTCCAACGGTTTTGCCGGTTTTCGCCGGCGTGGTTTTGCGTGCCAGGGCTTTTTGCTGCTTGCTGCGGCGCTGTTTAGGATCAAGCACGCGCTCTAACCATGACTGGAAAATCATGAACAGGCTGGTGAGGAGCAGGTAGTAAATCCCGGCGGCGCACAGCGCTTCAAAGTAGCGGAAGCTCGCGCTGGCGGTCTGGTTGGCCACCAGCAAGAGTTCCTGCACGGCAATTACCGACACCAGCGCGCTCGACTTCAGCATACTGATCATCTGGTTGCCCATCGGCGGCAGCACGATGCGCGCCGCCTGCGGCAACACTATCTTGCGCATGATCTGCGCATTGGTCATGCCCAGTGCCATCCCCGCCGTCCGCTGGCCGCTTTTAACCGCCTGCAGCCCTGAACGCAGGATCTCCGCCATGTAGGCGCCCTCATTCAGTGAGAGCGCCAGCACAGCACAGGTAAACGCGGAGAAACGCAGGCCGAAACCTGGCAGCACGTTGTAGACAAAGATGATCTGGAACAGCACTGGCGTGCCACGAAACAGCCACAGATAGAAAAATGCCAGCGCCTTGCCCGCCCGGAACGGTGCTTCCTGCAACAACGCCAGCACCAGCCCCAGCACCACGCCACACAACAGTGAACACAGGGTAATTAACAGCGTCATCCACGCACCTTTGATGAACTCAGGTGAGAGGAAGTACTGCCACATTAAATCGATCGACATAGCTTTCTCCGGTCAACGGGTTAGAAAATGGCAACGGAGTCCGGGAAGTTCCATTTCTCAATCAGTTGCTTATAGGTGCCGTCTTTCACCAGTTTTTGCAGCCCTTTCTCCAGCTGCGCTTTGGTCTCGGTATCGCCTTTACGCACCGCGAAAGCGATGTGGGTGTCCGCTTCGAACTCTTCGCCTGCTGCTTCAAATACGCCTGGCTTTTCGCTAAACAGCGCGACCGTGCCCGGCGTAGACAGGAACTCCGCATCAGCGCGACCCTGCGCCACGGCCACCGCAGAATCGGTGGCGGCCGGGAATGTCATCACATTAATGGCGGGCTTCTTAGCATCGACACAGTGTTTGTTGTCCACGCGCGCCTGGCTCTCCTCAATACCGCCCAGTGTCACCGCGATGTTTTTGCCGCACAGAGACAGGTCACGTCCGGTGATCCCCGCCGGGTTGCCCTTGCGTACCACCACTCGGCTGCCGATTTTCAGGTACGGCACAAAATCCACCTGCTCGGCACGGGTTGGGTTGACGTACATCGCGGAGTTGATGATGTCGAGGCGCTTGCCCTGAAGCGCCGGGATCAACCCTTTAAACTCCATCGGCAGCGGCGCGGGTTGCAGTTCCAGCGACTTGCTGAGCGCAGTAATCAGATCGATATCGAAACCGGTGAGCTTGCCGTCTTTGACGAACTCGAACGGCATAAAGGTGGCGGCGGTGCCATAGGTGAGTTTACCGGGGGCCACATCACCGATAGCCGCCTGGCTGGCGAAAGGCATCACCGCCAGCGTCGACATCCATCCCAACAGGCGTAGTGTTTTAATAGAAGTGCTGAACATAAATTTCTCCTGGCTAACGTTTAAAATTGGTTTTTGTGAGTCACAAAGTACAATTATAAATACAACAAAACGTCTCTTCCTGGTGCATCATGCACAGTCTCTGTGCAGTGTTTGCTTTATATCGCGGCAACCTGACCGGTATGTTATTGTATGTCTTGTTCACAATAATACACTTCAGGAAACCCATTTCTATGCAGCCTGACGCTTCTGCCAGCGGTCGCCGTATCGCACGACAACTGCTTGACCTAATATACGAAGCAAGATTCGATCCAGGTCATCATTTACGTGAGCAATATCTGGCCGATGCCCTAGGCGTTTCCCGCACGCCTGTGCGTGCCGGACTGAAAGAGTTAACCCGTCTCGGCGCGGTGGAAGCCCGGCCCAATCAGGGTTTCTACCTGCTCAAGAGCGTTGAGGAGCTGCAGCAGCTGGCGATTGAACCACCACAGAGCAGTGACCAGACGCTGTATGAATTACTGGTACGCGATCATATCGCTGGCCTGTTGCCGGAATCCTTTACCCAGACCGAGATCAGCCTGCGATATGAGGTGGATCGCGGCGTGCTAACGCGCGCGTTGGTGAAGCTGTCAGAGGATGGACTTATTGCCCGCAACGCCGGGCATGGCTGGCGATTTCAGCAGACGCTGAACAGCGATGTCGCGCTGCGCAACAGTTATGGTTTCCGCCTGATGATTGAACCCGCCGCTCTGCTCAGCCCGCAGCTGCGCGTGGATCGCGCCTTGCTGAAACGCCTGCGCGCGCAGCACCTGCGTTTAATCACCCATGCGGATATCACCCAGGTGCCCGCCCGCGAGATCTTTGAAACCGATGCCTCGTTCCATGAGCTACTGGCCGAAGCCAGCGGTAACCTGTTCGTGCTCCAGGCTATCCAGCAGCAAAACCGCCTGCGTCGCCTGCTGGAGTTCGGCAGCTATCATAATAAGCGCCGGGTAAATGAGTGGTGTGAAGAGCATGTTGCCATTCTTGATGCACTGCGCGATAACAAAGCGCAGCAGGCGGCGGATTTGATGCGTGCGCATTTGCAATGTGCCTACGACCTGGTGCAAATTCGCAAAGCAGGTGCATAGTCGGCACCGATTTTGCACATTCAGACTCTGAAAATACAATTCAGGAGAACATGATGGATTTGCAAATTAGTGGTCGAGTAGCATTGGTGTGTGGTGCTGGCAGTGGTTTAGGACAGGCAATGGCGCTGTCACTGGCACAGGAGGGAGTCAAAGTCGCGATAACCGGTCGCAATCAGGAAAAGCTGCTCGCCACTGTGGCGATGATTCAGTCCGCAGGTGGTAAAGCGCATGCCTGGCCGTTGGATTTAGCGCAGCCCGACACCTTCGAGGCAGTCTTAGCGGATATCACCAAGCATTGGGGTGACGTGGATATTCTGGTGAATAACTCGGGCGGCCCTCCCCCGGCCACGGCAGCGGGCACCGACAGTACGGTCTGGCAACAACATTTCTCATTGATGGTGGCATCGTTGATGCAGTTAACCGACAAAGTATTGCCGGGCATGCGTGAACGCGGCTGGGGCCGCATCATCACCTCAACGTCCTCTGGCGTGATTGCGCCGATTGCCAATCTGGCCTTGTCCAACGCGCTACGCATGAGCCTGCTAGGTTGGTCCAAAACGCTGGCCAACGAAGTGGCGGCGCAAGGCGTCACAGTGAATGTGCTGGTGCCGGGACGTATTGCCACCGATCGCGTTAGCCAGTTGGATGCCATCAAAGCTAAACGCGAAAACAGTACCACCGATGCCATTGCGGAGAAGAGTCGTCAGGGTATTCCGGCTGGACGCTATGGCCTTCCGCATGAGTACGGCGCTGCTGCCGCCTTCCTCGCCAGCCAGCAGGCCAGTTATATCACGGGCAGCATAATGCGGGTTGATGGTGGGATGATCGACGCGGTTTAAGATCATAACGCGCGTATAGAGAGTCATTAAAGCAGGAAAAAATAGGCAAACCGCCTGCCAGTTAATCATTCTACGATCGCCATAAATGGTGGCCCTATGATGATCGTGCTCGATTTTCGTAGTGCGCGCATTTATGGACATCGGCTTGAAGATTCAATCTTTACTTAACTGGCCCTCATTAACACAAAGGTTAATGGGGGCCAGTTAAGCATTTTTTCCGAAAAAAATTAATACATTGCGATGTTAGCAATGTCCGCAGACTGCTTATAGCGGACACGTATCTGAGTATCTGTCCGTTCTGTGCCAAAAGCGGACGTTGCTGACAACAATCTCTGGCCACTATTTTGGGGACAGGTTCGGGGGTGGTAATTGAAAAAAAGCGCCCCCAGAGGAGCGCCAACCGACTCTACATTGCCACTCTGAGGTGGCTAACTTTTCTTTTTGACCCGACGAGACTGACGATACTGGTCGACAACAACGGCCAGTACGATGATTATGCCTTTGATGATGTCCTGATAGTACGCATCCACGCGCAGGAAGGTAAATCCGGACATCATTACGCCTAAAATCAGGGCGCCAATAACTGTGCCAAGAATACGTCCACGACCACCCGAAAGAGATACCCCACCAATAACAGCAGCGGCAATCGCATCCAGCTCGTACATCATGCCCATACCAGCCTGTGCAGTTTTGATGCGTGCAATCGCCACCATCGCTGCCAGCCCGGCCAGAAGACCTGCAATGACGTAAATTTTAATCAGGTGACGTTCGATGTTAATCCCTGACGCGCGTGCGGCCGGCAGGTTGGCGCCTATGGCATAGGTAAATTTGCCAAAGCGGGTATAGCGCATGATGAGATGGAACAGCAGCGCGACAACAATGAAAATGACCACCGGTGCCCATCGTCCCATTCCGTTACCCAGCCAGGCAAAGCCCTCAGTGAAGCCTGAGACCGGGCTGCCTTCTGTATACCAGTTTGCGACACCGCGAGCTGCAACCATCATGCCCAACGTGGCAATGAACGGCGGTATTTTAGTGAGGCTGATAAGCAGGCCGTTTACCAGTCCTGCAGCGGCACCAATAATCAACCCCACGCCCAGCGGAACAAAAAACGGAAGGTCTGTCATGCCGGGATAAAACACCCTGGGCCAGAGAGAACTTTGGGCGAAAGTTGCGGCTATCATCGCGCTGACGGCAACAACCGATCCGGAGGAAAGGTCAATACCGCCGGTGATGATCACCAGCGTTACACCTACGGCGATGATGCCAATGACGGCAACCTGTAAAATAATAATCTGCAAACGGTGCAGATTGAACAGGAAGCTCTGGCCGACAACAATCCATCCTGCAATTTCAAAAAGCGCGGCGATACCCAGAAAAACCAGAAAAATACTGACTTCGGTTGGCAGGCGCTTTTTCCGCCTTGCCGGAGCAGGCTGAATGTTATCTGTGGATGACATGGTCATAATTTCCTCACTTGCCGTTAATGAGCCGCCAGACTCATGATGGATGTCTGATCGGCTGTTGCTGCGTCAACGATGCCGGTTACCCTGCCCTCATGCATGACAAGGATGCGATCGCTCATGCCGAGCACTTCCGGGAGTTCTGATGAAATCAGAATGATGGCTACGCCCTGTCGTGCCAGCTCAACAATCAGCCGGTGAATCTCGGACTTAGCGCCAACATCTATACCTCTGGTGGGTTCATCAAGGATAAGGATGCGGGGCTTAGTCAGCAGCCAGCGACATATCAGTACCTTCTGCTGATTTCCACCTGAAAGATTCTCAATGCACTCGTGCATATTGGGCGTTTTAACGCGCAACTTCTGGCAGATATCATTACAGTCCGCCTCAAGCCTGGCTTCATCAACAATGCCGCTATGGCAGTAGTTTTCATGTATTGCCGCGATCTGCATGTTTTCCTGGATATCCAGCGCCAGAAAACAGCCAGTCTCCTTACGATCTTCAGTGAGCATTGCCATGCCGTGCCTGATCGCCTTGTAAGCTGACGACATCACCATTTTCTTGCCGGACAGCGCAATTGTGCCTGCGGTTGCTGGCGTGACGCCAAACAGGGTCTCTGCCACATTGGAACGTCCTGAGCCCACCAACCCTGCGAATCCCAGAATTTCACCGGCGCGCAAATCGAACGAGACGTCCTGGAATACGCCATCAAGCGTGAGGCCTTCGACGCTCAGCGCCACGTCCCCCATCGGCACGTCTTCTTTGGGAAACAGCTGTGTGATTTCGCGCCCCACCATCATTTTGATGATTTCTTCACGCGTCACGCTGCTCGCGTCATGCGTGCCGACGTACTTACCGTCGCGAAAGACGGTAAATTCATCCGCAATTTCATACAGCTCGTTCATTTTGTGCGTGATGTAAACAATGCCAATACCACTGTCGCGCAGGTCACGGATGATATTAAACAGGTGCGCCACTTCGGTTTCAGTTATGGAGGATGTGGACTCATCCATGATCAACACGTCTGCATCTAAAGAAACGGCTTTGGCAATTTCAACCATTTGCCGACTCGCCATGGAGAGCTCACTGATAAGGGACTCCGGATCAAGGTCCAGTTTCAACCGCGAGAGCAATGCATCTGTCTGCTCGTGCATCGCATCATGATCGATAAGCCCAAACCTATTGCGCGGTTCACGGCGTATCCAGATGTTTTCCGCCACCGTCATAGAGTTCATCAGTAACAACTCTTGATGGATCATTGCGATACCCGCCTGCTGTGCAGCAAGCGGGCTTGTCAGAACAATCTCTTCTCCACGCAAACGGATACAGCCACTATCGGGCTGATACATGCCAGAAATAATCTTCATCAGCGTAGATTTTCCCGCGCCGTTTTCGCCCATCAGGGCATGAACGGAACCGGGTTTGATTTTCAGTGAAACATCATCAAGCGCAACAACGCCGGGAAAGGCTTTGCGCACCTGTTCAACCTCCAGCACATAGTTCCAGTCCGGTGTTGGAACTGGTGCGCCCTTAGGGCGCACGGGTGATATCAGGGTAGTCATAAGCGCCTCCCGGTTATTTCATAAACTGGTTCATATTCGCCGGCGTTACCAGCTGATAAGGGATTAGTACGCGCTTTGGCACCTTTTCACCTTTCACCAGTTTCATCGCGGTCACCATTGCCTCACGCCCCTGTGCCGTGGCGTCCTGGAAGACGGTGACGTCAAGATCGCCCGCTTTCATAGCGTTCAGTGCGTCCACTGTGGCATCAATACCGGCGACCACCACCGTCTTCATATCCCGGTTGGAGGCGTGAAGAGCCTGAATGGCACCCAGCGCCATCTCATCGTTGTTCGCCACAACGGCATCAAACTTAAGGTTGGTTGAGAGCCAGTTCGTCATCAGGTTGTTGCCGCCGGTACGCGTCCATTTCGCAACCTGCTTGTCCACGACTTTGATGCCATCGCAGGGCGCTTTTTTGAATACGTCCTCAACGGCCTGGGTGCGGAGTACGGCGGACTGCTGTGCCAGGTCGCCCTGCATGATCAGTACATTGCCTTTGCCGTTCAGCAGGCGGCAGACTTCTTTGCCCTGAAGCGTACCGCCTTCGATTTCGCTGGAACCCACGAACGCCTGATTATCAGGGAGCATCGCGATATTGGCCGGCTCACGGTTCACGTAAACCAGCGGGATATCGGCTTCTTTTGCTTCATCAGTAATAGATTGCACCGCGGTACTGTCGACAGGATTAACGATAATTGCCTGCAGGCTGGAAGCGGCGAAGTTCTGGATCTGGTTGAGCTGGGTGCCCACCTCATTTTTGCCGTCTTCCATCTGAACGGCCGCACCTTCTTTTTTGGCTTCATCGGCAATGGCACTTCGCAGAATCGTCAGCCAGTTGTCATCAAAGGCAGACATCGCTACGCCAATCTGAGGTGTGGCAGCGAAGAGCGAGCCTGAGAGGGGCAACATGCACAGCAGGGTAATCAGTTTTTTTGTAGGGTTACGCATGATGTTCTCTTCTTTCGTGAGTTTATTATTGGGCCACCAGGGTGGCCCTGTTTTTACGTCAAAGAATCAGCCGATATCAGGCAGCGTATAATCTGAAGCAGCATCCGCCAGACAGCGTTTTAGCAGCGAAACTGATTTCAGCACGCCTTCGTCGCGCGCCATGATGGCGTCCTCATGTTCAATACTCAGCACATCGTCATAGCCCACCTGACGCAGGTGATAACAGAACTGTTTCCACCACTGCTCATCCTGACCGTATCCCAGCGTGACGTAGTTCCACGCCCGTTCCCGGTTTTTACTGCCGTGAAGATTTTCTAACCGCGTGGTCAGCGCCGTCTGCCGGTGATTAACCCAGGTATCCTTGGCGTGAACGTGATAGATCGCGTCACCCAGCTCATGGATACAGGCGAGCGGGTCGGCTCCCATCCAGATCAGATGACTCGGATCGAAGTTCACTCCGACGGTTTCACCCACTGCTTCGCGTAGACGCCAGAAACTCGGCACGTTGTAAACCAGCTGCCCGCCGTGAAACTCAATGCAGAGGCGGCTGACACCGTGACGGTTAGCCAGTTTGACCCGCTCTTTCCACCACGGGATCGCCACTTCATTCCACTGATAGTCGAGGATCTGCCCGCAGAAAGGCGGCCACGCCACGGTTATCCAGTTAGGCCACTGATCGCCGGGGCCGCCCGGCAGCCCCGACATCATCACCACTCTGTCGATACCGAGTAATCCCGCCAGCTCCAGCGTGGCATCGGCGCAGGCTTCATGCTCTTTACCGCTGGCGCCCGGATGAAGAGGGTTACCGCTGGCATTCAGGGCTGAAATGCTCAGCCCGTGATCGCTCACCTTCGCCAGAAAATTCCGGCGCGCATCTGCACTGGACAGCAATGCCCTGAGGTCAAGATGAGGCGCTGAAGACCAGTTTCCGCAGCAGAATTCGACATGGCTCAGTCCGAGTTCTGCCGCAGCGCGCAACATGTCGTCCTGGCTGAGATGACCCAGGCTGTCCGTCACCATGCCGACTTTCATAGCTGCACCGCTGCGCCGGTTTTCAGCGACTCAAGCGCGGCGTCGGCCAGGCGCAGCGCCTGCAGACCGTCCTCACCCGAGGGCTGGATAGCTGATTTGGTTTTCAGATGTTCAACCAGTCCTGCCAGCTCCAGACGGTAGGCATCGCCGTAGCGCTGCAGGAAGAAGTGCATAGGCTTCTGCGCCACCACGCCTTCTGCCACCGATTTGATAAGGCTGCTCTCGGGATGGTTGGCCACAGAGAGCATGCCTTTACTGCCGTGCACCTCAATGCGCTGGTCATAGCCATAGCTTGCGCGACGGCTGTTAGTGATCACTGCCATTTTTCCACTGGCGCAGGTCAGGGTGATCACCGCCGTGTCCACGTCACCGAGTGCTTTAATCTGTGGGTCAATCAGCGCAGCGGCGCTGGCAAACACGGTGACCGGCTCTTCCTGTAGCAGCCAGCGCGCCATGTCAAAATCGTGGATGGTCATGTCGCGGAACAGACCGCCGGATGTTTTGACATATTCCGGCGATGGCGCACCCGGATCGCGGGAGCTGATGGTCACCAGCTCAAGTTCACCTATCTCGCCCCCCGCCAGCGCCTGCTGAAGTCCGGCCATGCTGGGATCAAAGCGGCGGTTGAAGCCCACCATCAGTGGTACACCCGCTTCACGCACGGTGGCAAGGCAGCGCTCCACACGCTCAAGGCTTAAATCGACCGGTTTTTCGCAGAAAATGGCTTTACCCGCGCGGGCGGCGGCTTCGATCAGGTCGGCATGCGTGTCTGTCGCGCTGCAGATTGCGACGAGATTAACGCTGCTGTCCTTAAGAGCATCCTCAAGCGTACTGGCCTGTGCGCCATACTTTTCAGCGAGCGCTTCTGCTGCTGGCTGATAGACGTCAACCACGCGAACCAGCTTACAATCCGGGTGAGCTGCAATGTTGCCGGCATGGATCTGTCCAATACGTCCGGCACCAAAAAGGGCTACGTTAAACATGAGGAACTCCTTTATTTGAGCGTGTTGATGGCTACCGGACGACGATCGCGGGCAGCGTGTTGAATGGCTTCCAGCACCAGCGCGACCGCAAGGCCATCGGCAAAGCTGCCTTTGCTGTAAGGTTGATTCTGCGCAACAGCCTGCATGAATTCGGCAATCATGAAGCCAAACCCCTCGGCGTAACCAATCGCGACGCCGTCGTGTGGTACCGGGATCATGTCGCTGAGATAAGGGAATGAAGGATTGTTTGCCTGAGTAATGAAAGCGCCCTTTTCCACCGAGGCGCGCGCAATACTGAATTCGCCCGGACGTTCAGAATTGAACAGCACCGTTCCTTTGCTTCCCGTGAGCGTGAATGAAAGGGTATTCCCCATTCCTACCGTCACGCGACTGGCAGAAAACAGGCCCTGGCAGCCGCTGTCAAAGCGCATGACGCAGGAGCTAATGTCATCGGTATCAACTTCCTCTGTCTTATCGCTGAGGGTAACGTGGCTGTGTCCGGCGTTCGCGGTCAGCGGCAGATAACGCTGTTTGATAAAGGTGTCGGTTGTCGCGCCCACAATTTCGGTGATCTCACCGCAGAGGAAGCGGGCAATATCGATCGCATGCGCGCCAATATCGTGCAGCGCACCACCGCCTGCCCGACTCTCCGTGTAGCGCCAGCTATGTGGCAGCAGCGGATCGGCGGCGTAACCGCACTGATACTGAACCAGCAGGTGAGTAGGTGTGCCGATTTCTCCCCGCTCAATCAGTTCCTTAATCATAGAAATGGCGGGAATGCGGCGATAGTTAAAGACACTGCCGTTGATGCCTTTGCTTGACGCTGCCAGATCGGTCAGCTCTTTAGCCTGCGCGGCCGTTAGCGCCAGCGGTTTTTCACACAGCACGTGCTTACCGGCGCGCAACGCAGCGGCGGCGACTTCTGCATGCAGGATGTTGGGCAGCGCGACGCTGACGACATCAATTTCAGGGTTATCCAGCACAGCCTGCCAGTTGCTGGCCACATGAGCAAATCCCCACACCCGCGCGAGTTCCTGAGCGGCGTCTTCACGCGCATCGCATACGGTATGAAGCACGAACTGGCAGTCTGGTCCGCTCAGGCGTGCCTGATGGGCACGGTAGCCTGAAGCATGCGCAGCACCGATCATGCCGGCGCCGATAATGGCAATGTTCAGCGTTTTCATTTCGCCACCTCCTGCCACTGACCTGACTCCGCGGAAGCAAACAGCGCATCCATCACGCGCATCTGACAAATAGCATCTTCCACGCCAAACTCGGGGACGATTTCGCCGCGCACAGCACGGGAGAAGTTGGTGGCCTCACACTGATACTGTTCAACCACCGGCAGTACGCGCGGCTGCGGTGCGGCATCATCAAGGCCTGCATGAGAGTCAATCCACAGCGTGGCTGGGGAGCCTTTTCCGGGAACGTAAGGGGCAGAGAGATCCAGAAGGGATTTTTCACATACCACCTGAACGCGCTGCGATGCGGCCATTTTGAGGCCAACCGTCAGCGTAGCCTGCTGCCCCTGACCAAAATCCAGAATGGCATGCGTGGTTTCATCGGTGCCGTTGTCCGCTGAGCGGGCCATTGAGCAGAAGACGCGCTCTGGCTCGCGACCCAGCAGATAGCGGGCGGTCATCACGGTGTAGCAACCAAGATCAAATAGCGCACCGCCACCTTTCTTCGAGTCGAAGCGGAAATCGCCTGGATTATCCAGCATGAAAGAGAGCAGGATCTGGACGGTCTGCAGTTTGCCGTGTTCTCCGCTGCGCAGGTGCTGACGAAGAGTGTCGAACTGCGGATGATGACGAACCATGAAGGCTTCAGCGACCAGCTGAGACTGAGGAATATCGCGCAGGCGAAGCGCTTCGTTAGCGTTGAGCGCGATGGGCTTTTCGCACAAAACATGCTTTCCATGCGCCGCTGCCATCATCACCATATCAATATGCTGATCGTTTGGCAGGGGCACATAGACCGCTTCAATTTCAGGATCGCCCAGTAGCTCTTCATAGCTGCCGTAAGCTTTCTCGATGCCAAATTGCGTAGCCTTCTCCCTGGCTTTTTCTGGAGAACGGGACGCGATGGCTTTCACCTCACAATATTCACTCGCTAACATCGCCGGAATTAATTTGGCGCACGCGATGTTAGCGGTACTGATAATCCCCCAGCGAACCGGATTGTTCACTTTCTTAACGCTTTGGTTTGACATCATTTACCTCTCAGACTGAGTGCCATTAAATTTTTCGCCGTACTGCGAAAGTAAAATAAATGTGACGTTATAGATCGCTCTCAGCAGATTTTTAGTCAATCAACTAGAAATAAATGATGTCAAAATGATGATATTCATCACACATAAAATTGATGTTAAATACATCTTTTTGATAATAAGTCAATAATTACATATATTTATAGAATTTTGATTTTCCTAAATTAAAGGATATTATGAATCATGTTGATTTAATGATGGGTTTAACATCAATGATGAACGATAAGCTTTACCGACGTGGACCTACGGTTGCTGAGATAGCGGAGCTCGCCGGGTTGGGGACGGCTACGGTAGACCGGGTAATAAACGACAGACCAGGCGTGAGGGAAAAAACGCGAAGCCGGGTGATGGCTGCAATTAAAGAGCTGCAAGAAAGCCAGGAATTACACTCCGATCTTCCGATCCAGCGTATTGCGTTTATCTGCGAGGCGGGTTCAAGCTTTATTACGATTATTGAAAGAGAAGTTAAAAAGTTTATCAGTGAGCATAAAGAGTATCGGTTTACTTTTGACAGCATTCCCAATATTCAGGTTAATGCAGAGCGCTTCAGCGCGCTGATTCATAGCCGCTCGAAAGAATGTGACGGAATTATTCTTGTCTCCCGTGATGAGGCTAAGGTCAATCGCGCCGTGCGGGGAGCAGTAGATCGCGGCGTTCCGGTTATCTGCCTGACCACCGATTTACCAAACTCACGGCGCACAGCGTATGTGGGAGTAGATCAGGTCAGCACGGGCGCGACTGCAGCCTGGCTGATGGGAAAAATGCTGCCGAAAAAGTCAGGCAAAATCCTCCTGCTCTTCAGCGCCAATTATCGCACTCAGGAAGAGCGCGAGATTGGTTTCCGCCGGGTGCTCCGTACTGAATACCCCCACTTACATATCCTTGAACGCGTTAACTTCAATGATGAAGCGGAAGGGGCATACATGAGCGTGAGAAAATTTCTGCTGGAGCATGAACCTATGGCAGGTATTTACAATATGGCTGGAGGCAACCGCGGTGTGGCCAAAGCATTAACAGAATTTGGGGTGTCTGATCGAGTGCTTTTTGTGGGGCATGAACTTAGCAGTTTTACCCGCACTCTGCTGGACACGGGGGAAATGGACATTGTCCTCGGTCACGATGTTCAGCAGGAAATTCAGCACTGCATTACTATTCTGAAAAAAATCAGAGCCGGGCATAGCTGCAACGACATTAAAACGGCGCTGCAGATTTATAACAAAAATTCGTGGTTCGACTGACGAATGATTTATTTACTGAATTCAGAAGCGGGAATAGCGGGTATAGATTAGCGAAGGGTAATACGTCCGTTCACTCTTGATGCCCCGGCAAAGTTTTTCAATCGCTTCAATACAGCCGCTGACCTCACGATCCATGTCGTGTGCAAAAACAATGTCCATACCGCCCTGTTCGAGCAATTTCTGTGTGTGCTCGGTCAGTTCATGTCCTATGAAAATAGTTTTTCCGGTCATGCCCGCTTCCTGCAAAGCGCGCGCAATTCCCCGGTTACCGCCGGCAAGATTGTATATGCCCGCTACATCAGGGTTCTGAGCCAGCACTTCACGAATGATTTTGTAAGTACCATCAGATTCATCATTGGAATTGATTTTTTCAATCACGGTAAGGTGCGGGAACTCACCGCGCATGACACGCCGGAAGCCCATTTCGCGCTCTTCCTGAGTGCGGTAGGTAGAGCTGGCCACAAAGACCACTTTGGCGCTTTTCTGCTTAATCATGCGCCCCATGAACAACGCGGCGTTGGCACCTACGCTGACTTCGTCTACACCTACATAGGCAGACGAATGCGGCATATCTGAGGTAAGGCAAACGATCGGATATCCTCTGCTGGCAGCTTCGCGCACCTCGCTGTTAATCAGCATATCTTCACGGGAAACAATCACGACTCCGTCAGCGTCCGCAATGCGGGATTTAAGCGTCTGACAGAAAGTCTGCTGATCGCGTTCACAGTTTAGGACGCTGTCGATGATGAAACTGATATGCGGAAAACTGGCCTTAATACGCTCAACAGATGCGCGAATGATTTCAATCAAACTACTGCCCGCATCAAGAACAAAGGCAATTTTGCGGGAAGTCTGTGGCTGAAGCTCTGGCCAACCCTGACGGAGCGCATTTTCCACACGTAGACGCGTGCTCTCTTTAACACCCGGACGATTATTTAAAACCCGGTCAACCGTGGCCGTACTCAACCCTGAAATTCGTGCAATATCCTGAACAGTAAGTTTTTTCCGCACGTTAGAATCAACCATCTGAGCATCCAATCGAAATAAAGGGTAGCCATGATAGTGCAAAGCTATTAAAAAAATAACTGCTGATGCCCGGTTTACGCTAAAGCAGTTTTAGCGCCAGGAAAGAGCGCAACAATAGTTATATGTTAAGCGTGGAATGCCTAACAGTTAAAGGGATGCGAGAGCACTACCCGTCCATAGGGATGGATGCCGAGGTTGTGGTCCTCCACCATTTACCGCCTGCGACGTAAGTTCGTAGCCGAACTCTTATGTCATAAGAGAGCGTCCGGGCAACTGTGCCCGAAACCTGACAGAGGGACAAATGATGTCTGAAAAGGATGAGTTCGCCGAAGCAAACGCTATCTGCAATGAGATCGGCGGCGCGGTACTCGAGGTTCTGGCTCATAAACGTGAATTTGCCGTTCAATCGCTTATCGACATCATGCATGAAGCACAGCATGACGGGCACAGCTACGGCAAGGAGCGCGAGAAAGGCATGGAGCTGGCGATTAGTATACTGCAAAAGTTTACATAAAGAATTGTCCGGTGGCCGATTCGTCGCCGAGATATCATGTCTAATGTGGCGTAACATCCCTATTGCCAGAATTTCAATGTCCGCTACTCGCTCAAAGCAGACGTTCCAGGTAGGGTATTTTTTCGTTTTCAAAGCTGGTCTCACATAGTACTAATCGATGAAAGCAATAAACTTCGATTTCCCACCCCATGCGTTCATAACGCTCGCCACAGCCTGGCTGAGGCGTACCACAGCGCAGCGAGGAACGAACAGCCTGGACGAGGAAGCGTAACATCCTCAATGGCGGCACATTCTGCTTACGCCCAGGGTAACTGAAACTACGATCAAAAAATGTATGAAGTTCAGACAGCTCAGTCATCTTACCCATTAAAGTCAGTAGTCCACCCTTGCGCTCCGAAACGCGCTAATTAATACTGTATACATAGACAGTATTTTTCAGAGTGATTTTTATGAACTTACAACTTCCTAACTGGTTTGCACACAGCCAGGCTACCGGAGTACCACACTATGAAGCTAATTTCTAAGGCTGATGGCCTGATTATGCTCATGCCTCCGGAGGTCACTCCCCATGTGAGAATCCCGTTTTATGCGTATAAATGTGCCGCCGGGTTCCCTTCCCCGGCTCAGGATTACGTTGAGTCCGAGCTTGATCTTAATGAGCTCTGTATCCGCCGGCGCGCCTCAACTTTCTTCGTCCGAGCCAGCGGCAGCAGCATGCAGGAGCTGGGCCTCTTTGATGGCGACGTCATGGTAGTCGATCGCGCTGAGGAAGCCGTACATGGTGACATCGTCATTGCTGAAGTTGGTGGAGAATTTACCGTCAAACGTCTGCAGCTGCATCCCCGACTGGCTCTGCTGCCAATGAATCCGGCTTATTCGGTAATTTACCCGGATGAGCTGCAGCTGCTCGGCGTAGTTACCTGGTTTTTCAACAGCACGCGTGCGCGCCCACGTTCTGGCCATAACAGGCCTGACGGTTGGAGTAGGCATGGGGCCAACCAAGACGCTGGCGAAGAGCGCGCAGTGGGCGAGCAAGGAGTGGAAGCAGTTTCGCGGCGTTCTGGCTCTGACACCCGGCAATCCGAAGCGCACCGCGACGCTCTTACAGAACCAGCCGGTTGAGGAAATCTGGGGTGTGAGCCGCCGCATCGCTAAAAAGCTGAACATCATGGGCATAGAAAATGCCCTGCAGCAGTCGCGCGCGCACCCTGCCCTCATCCGTAAAAACTTCAGCGTGGTGCTGGAGCGCACCGTGCGCGAGCTCAACGGCGAGTCCTGTATTCCGCTTGAGGAGTTTGCGCCGGTGAAGCAGCAGATCGTCTGCTCGCGGTCGTTCGGCGAGCGCATCACGTCAAAGTTGGCCATGCAGCAGGCGCTCTGCCAGTACGCGACGCGCGCGTCCGAAAAGCTGCGGGATGAACGCCAGTTCTGCCGCCGCGTAGGCATCTTTATACGCACCTCCCCGCACACCCCTGGCGAAGTTTTTTACGGCAACAGCGCCGGTGAAAACCTCAAGGTACCGACGCAGGACACACGCGATATCATCGAGGTGGCTATGCGCTCGCTCGATCGCATCTGGCTTGAGGGTCGCCGCTACATGAAGGCCGGTATAATGCTCGACAATTTTACCCCGAACGGCGTCAGCCAGCTGAACCTGTTTGACGAGGATGGCCCCCGTCCCAACAGCGCGAAGCTGATGAAGGTTCTGGATGGCATCAAACAGTCCGGGCTTGGTAACCTGTGGTTTGCAGGTCAGGGCGTGAGTACGGAATGGAAAATGAAGCGGGAAATTCTCTCGCCGGCGTGGACCACGCGCTGGAGTGATATCCCCGTGGCGCGCGTGTTGTAATCCTGTCTGAAAGAATTAAGGTGATGTGATGCAGGCCTGCCTTTTGAACGGTCAGGAATGCAGACGCCAGAATTCATCCAGGATATGCACAGGCCTGCCCGGCTTTTTACCGCAGAAATATCGCCCACGCGGCTGTTTGTTGCCGCGTGGAAGCTGATGAAGCCAGTCGTCAAAAGCCGGACGGCGCCGGCGGGCTGTGCCCTTAAACATGCTGGCTGACTGATTAAAAGTCGTGGAGACCATGCCGTACCCGCGCAGCTGATTCAGTAATTCCTGCATTTCCATTGTTACATCTCCGTTACGCTGTAACCCCTAAAGGGATTTGTTCTTCTTCCAGCTATCATTGGCCATGAATGCCGCGCGAGAAACGCAGGCTCCCCACAGCAACTGAAGGCCGATTTTGATCAGCTCACTGGCGTGAGGCAGGAAAAGGAGCGGCACGATGAATAGCGCACTCAGCAGGAACCCCCATTCAGCAGCACTTTTTTTGTCTTTGCCGGTTAGCTTAACAATTCCCAGATATCCTGCTGCCAGCAATACCACCCTGTTCATGATGACCTCAATAAGTTAGCTACTACCAAACATCCCTTTTGCATTGCTGCGGGTTTCATCCAACGTGTCATTTTTGGTAGGTTCAAGGGGCTCTCCCTCCCTTTCAGCTTCTGCATTAGGATGAGTTGTCATGCTTTTAGGACTGACAGCCTGGATAACCTGTAGCACTTCTTCCGCTGTCGTGTTTTCACTGAGTAGTTCAGACAGTAAAAACGGTAGACGCGGATCGATACGCTCAAGTGCAAACCCGCTTAGCATAGCGGCCTTCCATAAGCGGCCGCGTTCTCCCTGGGGGGGCTCATCCGTATGACTGTCTGCATAAGCCTCACCGAGGCTGCTTTTAGGATTGATGTAAAACTGGATTTTTCTGCGCGTATCCATAGCGTTATCCGATAGCAATCATCCCCCTGACTAAATCGAACTGGGATGACCCGGTTTTATAAAAGCGCTCTGCCCTCACACCACTATTCGTGCAACGGCCTCGGCAATAATCTCAGCTCCACCGCCAATAACCATTACATGGGTATAACCCTCGAACGCCTTCATAGCGCTGAGAACACGCTGAGTAAGACGTTCAAGTGATTCGTTAATGGTACTTTTAACCAGACTCACGCGGGAGAGATCGTTAATACGGCACTCCAGGTAAGCATCATCATTATGATGGACAATAATATCATCGGCAAGATAACTGCTGCCCCGCGTTCCTGCAACACGCAGCGCGTCCGCGACTGCGTTCGTCACCAGTGACACACCAATTGTTGCATCACCATGAATGCGGGTAATACCGCTCATGCGACCGCGTACCTGTGAAATATCCAGTGTCGTTCCCCCCAGATCAACAATGAGAAGCGAATCAAGCTCGCTCAGCAGCTCAAATCCGGCGGGGATAGATTCTGGCATTACCGAGACACTGCGGATTTTGAAGCTCTCACCACCGGTCATTGAGACCGGACGCAGCAGGCTCGCTTTTTTCTTTTCGATGTTTTCTGCAGCTGGTTGATTGTTGTGATCATAAAACTCCGTTAACGGCAGTGTGACCGTAATGTCCACTTCGCATGGATTAAGGCCAGTCTGCAGGAGCGCATGATGCACACCAACGACGTTCACGTCAGCATGACTCATTCCTAAAATTTCTTTGCTACTAATCATTATCGTCCTAAAACGATAATGATTAGAGTAATGAAGAAAAGAGATGGAGGGTAAGGTAATCAGTTAATGAAATATCGCTTCAAATTTTGCAAAATTAAGAATCTAAGAGCCCTTGGTGCTGCGTGTAAAGCAAAACAAATCAAATGAATAATAATAATGAACGAGAGTTGGTTTACACGCATTATCAAATCTGAATTAGAAAAAAAATTCAGACCCTTAACATGCTGGGAATTTCAATCTGAAATACAATAACAAAATATAATTATATCAATAACTTATCATTGAAATTGGCTCGGGTAAAAATGCAGAATGTGAGTGCATTCCATAAGCATGTAAGAGGGCGAGGGCAGGTTGAAGAGGATATTGAAAATTTGATTACTACTAAAGAGGAGCATAAAGCGATTTCAATAACCGATGTGGAATGGGATCAACACCTCATGCTTGGTACAACATTTCAATGAATTTCATTAAAAGTTGCACGTAGCATCATAAACTGTACACTAGCTTCAAAAGTTACCAACGGAGCGGAGTAATGAGAAGCAATTACGGTGGCGTTGACGAAACAGCACGCAGGGCTAATGCCATGCTACGCAGCATGAGTGATGACATTACCGATAGGCGTAATGAGTATGGCCTCGATCAGTATTACCAGACTTTTACTCGCAACTCAGTTGCCAATCTACCGAAGCTCAGCCGCCGCGCTGTTGAGCAAGCTATAGAAGAGATGGAATCAAAAGGGCATGTGTTTGGCAAAAAGGACGCTGGAAATGCAAAGCATTATGCGCTCACCATTCAGGATGTAGTCGATATATACGCTCATCGTAAAGTCCCTAAGTACCGTGATATCCATGCGGGAGAAGGTCCTTTTGTAGTGTTTGTAGTGAACCTGAAGGGCGGGGTTTCAAAGACTGTTAGTACGGTCACATTGGCGCATGGATTACGTGTTCATCCCGACCTTTTACAGTATGACCTGCGAACGCTTGTTATCGATCTTGATCCACAAGCATCCAGTACGATGTTCCTTAACCATACCAACAGCATTGGTTCCATCGTTGAAACTGCAGCTCAGGCTATGCTGAACGACCTTGATGCTGTCCAAATTAAAGAAGACATCATCAAGCCGACTATTATTCCAGGCGTTGATATTATCCCGGCTTCAATTGACGACGGCTTTATAGCTAGCCAGTGGAGCAATCTAGTAGACCAGCACTTACCTGGAGTATTGCCCTCAGAAGTGTTGCGCCGAAACATCATTGAACGTGTTGGCAAAGACTATGATTTCATCTTTATTGACACCGGTCCGCACCTGGATGCGTTCATGCTGAACGCTATAGCGGCAAGCGACTTACTGCTAACGCCAACGCCTCCGGCTCAAGTAGATTTCCACTCTACTCTTAAGTACCTGACACGCTTGCCTGAGATGCTTGAGCAGCTCGAGGAAGAGGGAATCAACCCCCGCATTAAGGGAAACATTGGCTTCATGTCAAAAATGACGTCCAAACGCGATCATGAAATGACGCATGGCCTGGCTCGTGATGTATTTACCTCTTATATACTCGATGCCTCTTTGCCTCGCCTTGACGGTTTCGAACGCTGTGGTGAAAGCTTCGATACAATCGTTAGCGCCGATCCACATTCATATCCAGGTAGTACCGAGGCTCTTAAAAACGCGAAGCGTGAAGCCGAAAGATTTACGCAAGCGGTGTTTAAGCGAATTGAATTTGTGAGAGGTATGAAGTGAAGAAAGAAATGGTAAAACTGGGCCGCCAGTTTGGGAATTCAAGTTTTTCAAAAATGTTGAGCGAAACAGACAGCGAACGTGTCTTTACCTTGAAGTCTGGCGCAGAAGCCCGATTTACGCTCAATAAGGTATTACACGATGATATTGAAACCCAGACCTATGTAGATTCCTCTATTAATGGCCGTGATCAGGCTCTTCTTACGCCTGAATCAGTCAGAGACATCGCCAGAACGATTAAATTACAGCAGTTCTTCCCAGCGATAGGTCGGGAGGTAGAAGGGCGTATTGAGGTTTTAGACGGTTCTCGTCGCCGTGCTGCATGCATTTATAATGGCACGCCTTTTGAAGTGTTGGTAACACGTGATGAAATTACTCTCACAGATGCACGACAGCTAGCAATCGATATTCAGACAGCCAAGGAGCATACGCTTCGCGAACTTGGTAAGCGCTTAAAGCTGATGTATGCAGTGGATATGAACCAGTCGGAGATTGCAGCTGCAGAAGGTTTGTCAGCCGCTAAAGTAACTCGTGCATACCAAGCAGCTTCTGTGCCGGATGAAATGATAGCAGTGTTCCCGTCTATCAGTGAACTATCCATAAATGACTACCAAACGTTACTAGATATCGCTGAAAAGGCTAAAGCTAAGCACATGAGTATCGAAACGCTTGCAGCTGCGGTACGTGAGCGCATTAGCAATGATGTGGCTTACGCATCTGACGATCCTTCTGTTAAAGCTAAAATTATTGGCTATTTTCGTGCGGAAAATGCTGACGCCAAAAATAGTCGCGGAATCAAAAAAGTTGTCACTGAAAAAATTGCTGATTTTAAAGATAAAAAGCAGTTTGCTCGTAAGAAGACGGATGCTGAGAAACGACTGGTGACTTATGAGTTTTCACGTTTACCATCGACCTATCAAGCAGAGCTCGATGCTGCTGTTAAAGAAGTAATTGCGCGGATGCAGGCTGAAAGTGATAGCTAATTAATATCATCATATGAAAAGAGACACTACCAGCCTCTAGTCGGTTGGTGTCTCATTCAAGCAGAATAAATGAAATTCTGACAATTTCACCCCTTCAAAATACGCTGTAAGCTACTGTCATAACTACAAAAAAATAAAATATTTCACATTGAAATTCCCAACCAAAGTCTATCTTTGCATCAAAAGATGGACATTTGTACATTCACAATTTTCATGACATTTACAAGCCAAAAATGGCACTAACGTAAATATTACAGAAGACACAATTATAGAATGCTAATGCAAACTTGAACCAGATAAATCAAGGGATTGAAGTGTTATCTCGTTTCATGGTTAAAAGAGAGTGCAAATCTGGTTATCATTCTCACAGAGCCATACTGATAAAGACAGCCATGGATCAAGGCTGAAATGGATTTTGCACAGTTATTGCTCGAATTTTAATGATGCCTCAAGCTAGTAGCTTTCAAATCAATGAGCTACAAAATATGACGTCTCTACGCTAAAATTCCACCTTAAACAGAGTTGTTTCCCTGCAGAATTCACTAGAATGCGTCATACATTGGCAAAAACTTATCTTTCACGATTTCATCTCTAGCGCTTTTATCAAATGCTCATCATGAGCAATACGTGATTCAAACAAACTGAAATCTCCAAATACTTTGAACTGAATGCACCAGCTATGTCGTTTTCTCGACAAGTGAAGAATGGACCCAGCGTGCTGGCATGTCACACATTCCTACACTCAAAGTCTTACTATTAACGAAACCATCTGAGAAACATGATCAACGGAGCAGGGTAAAAGCAGAAAAATTTTGAACCTGACTTAAGAAATTAAAAGGATGATGAAAACAGATATCACTATTCAAAGGCATCCAGCCACTAATCTCATCAATCCGCGTACTTTGATTAAGGGTTGGAATCATATCTGGCATATCCCAACCTTAGAGCAAAACACGAGCTAGTCGTGAGATAGCTTTTCGAGATGAAAAGGATCTCGCAGCATTTTGAGGCCATGTTTTCATATCTTTATATAGAACTACATCTGATAACCGATCATTCATACATCCATTCGTGAATGAAATTTGCTCGAAATGGTTTCCAGATTGAGAATTATGAGCTTAGAAGCACTTAATTTTTATAAATAACCCTTATATCTTTGAAAGGAAAAGACAGCGACTAAATCAGGTGGGTGAGGTTAGGTAGGAATTTTTTTCGATAACCTCTTAAACATTAAGTGACGTGCAAAAGTTTATGTATGGAAAAGTAGGAAAAATGAGTAGTAGGACATGTCCACAAAGCCAGCATCAAAAGATGCTATAAAAATTAGCAGAGTTAAATACAACCTCTTGGTCAAATTCATTTAACAGTTGAATTTGTCAGTATTTTTTCAAAAATGACCACTATAGCGAGTAAACTACTCTCTATAGCGGTCATAGAAGATGCCCATAGCAAGTCTTCTTGTATGGATAAAATCTTCCAGTCGAGAAAACCAGAGAATGATCACTCTCTATAGTGGTCTTGTACTCACTACTATGGTCATTAGTCTAGAAGCGTAAGATGAGTAGAAAGAATATTTAATCTATAAAACAAGATATTGTAGATTAATATTTGTAATTCGGTCGCGCTCTTGTACCTTAGATTCCCGCCATGATGAGCATAAAAAAGAAGCTATTCTTCGAGGTTTGATGCGCGAAATCTTCGAACCAATGAGGAACGGATAAGATCTCACCCGTCTAGCGCAGTTTAATTGCTTAATTTCATTAGACGACCTAGCACAAATACGCTGCTCAGAGTTTTCTACAGCCCGTACTCAGCTTTAACCTTTGATATGCGCAAAATTTTTCATGAGCCATTATTTACATCGTCCGGCCCGACTTTATCCACGTTATCCACAGACCAGATCCAATAACTTGATCCTAATATGATCCCATTGAGATCCTAAACAGATCCCGACATCGCTACAGGCCATGGTATTAAAGGCTTAAACCCTTATCGATGACTGCTGTAGAGAGCGTAATGACTATTGTAACGAGTAACTTGACCGTTATAGAGAGCACTGATGACCTTTGTAGGGAGAACATCATGACTGCTATAGTGAGTAAACGTATGATTTGCTGGTTAATAAGTCATGTTGACGATAACTTGAGCTTAGCCTTGATGTTAAAGGGGCTCAGCTCCGTGAGTAATTTCTAGAGCGCTTAGATTTAAATAGTTATGCACCGAAAACAGCACCTGAATGGCAATAATTCGTTTTTAAAAGTTATCAACTGAATAGATCCAATAACAGATCCATACAAGAACCTAAAGGTTCCTAATAGATCCCTTTACACCATGAAGCCTTGATATAGCTGAGTTTAAGAAGGATCGTTGACCGCTATAGCGAGAAGAAAGACTACTGTAGCGAGTAATTAAACCACTATAGTGAGTAGAATAACCGCTGTAGTGAGTGCTAGTATCCCCTGTAACGAGTAACGGCGATTATCGCTTGTTCATATCACGGATTTTCAAATGCCGAAAAAAGAACAAGAAATCAACCTGATAGCTGAAGCATTCAGTGAAACGGACAAACGAACGGGTGAAATTATTCACCTAACGCCCAACAGTAATAATACTGTTCAGCCAGTAGCATTAATGAGGCTTGGTCTATTTGTTCCAACACTGAAATCCACCGCTAATGGTCGTAAGAATCAGATGTCCTCAATGGACGTGACTGATGAGCTTAAACAACTCTCGATCGTTAAGGCTGAAGGTTATGAAAATATCAAGATCACTGGCGCACGCCTTGATATGGATAACGACTTTAAAGCCTGGGTCGGGATCATTCATGCCTTTGCGAAATACAAAGTGCTGGGAGACAGTGTAACGCTCCCCTTTGTTGATTTCGCCAAACTCTGTGGCATCCCCTCCTTGCGCTCTTCTGCGAAGCTTAGAACGCGTCTGGAGGCCTCTCTGACGCGTATTGCGACTAACACAATCCATTTTGCTAACAAAGAGGGGGAGTATTACGTCACGCATCTGGTTCAGTCAGCTAAATACAGTGTCAAAAATGACACCGTGACATTGCAGGCTGATCCTAAGATCTTTGAACTCTATCAGTTTGATCGCAAAGTATTGCTTCAGCTACGCGCCATCAACGAATTAGCGCGTAAAGAGTCTGCTCAGGCACTTTACACCTTCATTGAAAGCTTACCTCCCGATCCCGCTCCGGTGTCCATGCAGCGTCTTCAGGCGCGCTTAAATTTGACCTCACGACCTAATACCCAATATGCCACTGTGAGAAGGGCAATGGAGCAGCTGAAAGAGATTGGGTACCTCGATTACACAGAGTTCAAACGAGGTTCGACGATCTACTTCTCTATCCACTATCGGCAACCTAAGCTAAGGCCTGCAAACATCCCGATCAGTCTTCCAGAACTTGAAGACGATCAGCTGGAGAGTGATGTTGATATTGCTCCTGCTAAGAAGCCAGTGAAGCCGAAAGCAGCTCCTAAAGCCAAGAAGGAAGGCGCTGGCAAGATGGTTATGTTGTCAGAAGAAGAGCTGGCTATGTTGGAAACTATCAGGAAGAGTAAGAAGAACTAACGTCAAAAACTGACAGGAGAGGGCACTCAACCGTGAGTGCTTTTTTATTATTTCTTAAAACTATGACCGCTATAACGAGAAGCCTACTCGCTATAGCGGTCTTTTACCTACGAACCTATTGTGACTGTTTTCACTCTCACTACAGCGGTCATCAAATTCATTTGTCGGAGGTTTGATCTAAATTTCACTCTATAGCAGTCTTTTACCTTGCATTGACACTAACCGCTGTAGTGAGAAAACGCCGATAAACGTCTGGTTGAGCATGACTGCTATAGCGAGTAGACATAACAGCATAAGGTTTACGTTTTATAAAGCGCCCTAGTGATCACTAACCTTGTAGGCCTTTTTGCAACTGATGTTAGTAACTACTAACGGTATATATACTCATCAGGCTATATTCTTTAACATACATCCTTTATTTTGGCTTCGAGTCTCAACTCTCTGCTGATACTCTTCACAGAGGTCATCACCTTTTACTCGCTACAGTGGTCATCGTAAGTCTACGAGCCAATTTCTCACTACAGCAGTCGTTACTCTCTGTATGAATCGCCACGGATAATCTAGATACTTCTGAGCCGTTGATAATATAGGTTTTCATATCCAGCCGGTGGCATCTGCTCGCTCGAACCATGCCGACACTTACTGTTATAAAACATTTCGATGTAATCAAAAATATCGCTTCTGGCTTCGTCTCTCGTTCCGTAGATCTTTTTCTTAACCCGTTCGCGTTTCAGTAGCTGGAAAAAGCTTTCCGCAACCGCGTTGTCATGGCAGTTACCGCGACGACTCATGCTGCCTTCCAGAGCATGTGATTTCAGGAACGACTGCCACTCATGGCTCGTGTACTGACTGCCCTGATCAGAGTGAACCAGTACCTGTTTTTGAGGATTACGCCTCCACACCGCCATAAGTAATACGTTCAGGACAATCTCTTTTGTCATGCGGGGTTGCATTGACCAGTCGATAACTTTTCGGGAGAACAGGTCAACCACCACGGCCAGATACAGCCAGCCTTCGTGGGTTCGGATGTAGGTTATGTCCGTCACCCAACGCTCATCCGGTGAGTCCGGATTGAACTGCCGCTGGAGCCTGTTGGGTGCCACGATGCTGGCTTCGCCTTTACGTGCCCATGGGCTACGGTACCCAACCTGAGCCTTTATTCCGGCACGCTTCATCAGCCGCCAGACCCGGTTCACTCCGCACTGCTGTCCGGTATCACGCAGATCGAGATGGATCTTGCGATAACCATAGACGCACCCAGACTCAAGCCAGAACTGTTTGATCTGCCCGGTCAGCATCTGGTCTGCCTGGTGACGCTGTGAATGTGGCTGCTGAAGCCAGGAATAAAATCCACCTGGATGGACATCCAGAACCCGACAAAGCAAACGAACAGGCCAGCAACGGCTGTTGTCGCGGATAAAGGCGTACCTCAGTCGGATAGCTTTGCGAAGTACGCCGCTGTAGATTCAATTGGTCAATGCAACAACCATGTGAAAACATGTGCTTGCGGAGGATCGTTGGATGAGACGTACATTTACAGCACAAGAGAAAGCGTTGTTTTTTGACCTGTGGAAGAGTGGGGCAGGCTTTAGTGAGATAGCTAAAATTCTGGACTCAAAACCCGGAATAATTTTCACAATGCTGAGAGATACGGGGGGCATAAAACCCGGTGATCGCAAGCGGGCAGAGGCTCATCTGACGCTGTCTGATCGCGAGGAAATACGAGCCGGCCTGTCAGCCAAAATGAGCATTCGTGCGATCGCTGTAGCACTGAATCGTGCCCCTTCTACGATCTCACGGGAAGTTCAGCGTAATCGGGGCAGGCGTTATTACAAAGCTGTTGATGCTAATAACCGAGCCAACCGGATGGCTAAAAGACCCAAACCGTGCTTGCTGGATCAGAATGTGCAGCTGCGGGAGCTTGTTCTGGAAAAGCTGGAGCTGAAGTGGTCTCCAGAGCAAATATCAGGATGGTTAAGGCGAACGAAGCCGCGTCAGAAAACGATGCGAATCTCAGCTGAGACAATTTATAAGACGCTGTATTTTCGTTGTCGTGAAGCCCTTCATCATCTGAATGTTCAGCATCTGCGCCGTTCACACAGCCTTCGGCATGGAAGACGCCATACCCGTAAAGGGGAAAGAGGCACGATCAATATCGTAAATGGAACACCCATCCATGAACGTTCCCGACATATTGATAACAGACGCTCTCTGGGGCATTGGTAGGAGGATTTAGTCTCTGGAACAAAGAACTCTCATCTCGCGACTCTTGTAGATCGAAAATCGCGCTATACGCTCATCCTTAGGTTGAAAGGAAAAGACGCTGTTTCGGTGAACGAGGCGCTTACAGAAAAATTCCTGAGCTTGCCAGCTGAACTACGGCAATCGCTGACCTGGGACAGAGGGATGGAGCTTGCCAGGCATCTGGAATTTAGCAGCAGCACGGGAGTGAAAGTTTACTTCTGCGACCCCCAAAGTCCCTGGCAACGAGGCACAAACGAAAACACGAATGGACTGATCCGTCAATACTTCCCCAAAAAGACATGTCTTGCCCAATACACCCAGCTGGAGCTAGATCAGGTTGCAGCCCAACTAAACAGCAGACCGAGAAAGACACTGAAGTTCAAAACACCGAAAGAGATAATTGGAAAGCATGTTGCGTTGACAGGTTGAATCTACAGCGGCTTTTTTAATATATCCCGTTCGTCGGTGTCTCGCTTCAACTCCTTCTGAAGACGGCGGATCTCGGCCTGAGTATCTGACTGTTCATGATTAGTGGAAGAATCCGGACCGTACTTCTTTATCCAGGCGTAAAGACTGTGAGTGGTGATATCGAGACGTGTTGCAACACTGGAAACAGAATGACCGCGATCAACAACCTGTTTGACCGCTTCAATTTTGAACTCTTCGGGATAACGTTTACCGCTCATGGGTACCTCTCTTTTAAGTCATCTTAAATGACTCTGAGGTGTCTGTTAAACCCATGGCGATTCATCTATCTATTTTGGGTAAATATTTTAAAAAGCTGGGGTGCGGCTTTAATTAGATCAGATAAGACTGTTCAGATAAATACTTATCTGAAAGGGTTAATCGACAGGAATGAGTATTTTAACGTATTATTTTTATCCTGATAGGAGCTTTCTGTATAGTGAGTAAGTTAAAAAAGCAAACAGCATGTTGAATAAATGTAATGTTAGTCCATTAAGAAAAAATCTTTTGTCGCCTGAAATTAACATCATCGGTCATTGATATTCCCAAATAGCTTTGTGTAAAAAAATCAAACATACCTATCTATCCAGCGTTCTGACTGAACATTCAATTGCCTTGATCATTAGCTCGGATCGCTCAATTTTTTTGTTAGCTAGTACTGTTCGCAAGGCATCAGCAATTACCATTTGCTTTGACTCAATACCTGCATCATGAAGCGTAAACACCATATCACCCACAACACGACACATCTCATTATAAAGTTCATTAGCTTTCATTGTATGTGCCTGTATATTAATAAGTGGAAATGACAATAATGGTGAGTGAATTTCGTATAAAACTTCCCCGTCTCAATGACCGATAGAATGAACTCTGATTAACTGGATCATTCCCAAGTCGATCATTGAAACTATAACGATATCACTGAGTTTCTTTCCTGAACCGGTTCTTATAGAACATAGCGGTTCTCTTGCGCGTTTTAATTCTGTTCCTGGCGTGGGTAATTATAGTTTCCCATCTCGGGTCAACTCTGCTGTTGTTATAGAGATTCAGGTCTTCAAGCAATTGTGACCACTTTTGAACTTGGTAAGCCTTATCGGGACCCATTATATCACGCATGGACTGGATGAGTTGGTCAACTTCCCTTTTTGTATCAGAGCAAGGCTTACCCGCCTGATGCTCAGCCGCTAATTTTCGTATTCCTATTGCAAAAAAATGTGTGCTAACATCATTCACGTATAACTCCTTTGATAGAATATTGTCTCATGGATGCTGGTGAGATACTTAAAACATTTTAAAATTCACTGTCATCTCAGTATGGTTACAATCAAAGTATTCTTTAATTATATCGCCACATGGACTTTATCGCCAATTATTTGCCGTTAAATTGATTCAAAATGGAAGATGCCTAATGGCATTAACCTAATTTTGAAAAGGAATGAAAATACGCGTTTCCTTACCATATGTTTTCGCTTTGTAAATAATTGTTTTTTTAAGTGCAGATGGTCTGGTTGATAAATTTAGAAAAATTCCGCAATCCTGAATCGTTTTACGGCCGCGCTGAAAATTGCCGGGGGAAGACATGAAAATAAATTTTTTATCTATTTAATCTTTCAGTAATTATATTTTTACGCCTGTCAATGGTTACTAGTCATGCTTCTTTCATTGATATGACTCGAGTTCATTTGGCTAATTCTCTAATTAGTTAACCTTTGAAAGATTTAATGAATGAAAGAGGGGCTGAGAAGTGATTTGATCATTAAAAATTTATCATGGCTTGCGGAAGCGTTAAACCGGGCCAATGTCATGTTTTAACGCCTCATTAACACGAGATCAACATTAATAAGCGCTGTAATTAACAAGCAAACATTAATGCCATTTTACATTTAGGGAAAGCATAAATAATAACCATTATAAATAATCACATGGTACCATTTGCGGCTGAATTACATCAGGACTTTATAATGAACTTCAAAATCTCTAACAAACTGGTATACGAAGCTGAAACACCTAAAGGATTGCTATGCAGGTCAATTATAATTTATGTCTTTATCATGACCGGCAGTGTTTTGGCTCTTTCCCTAATCTTTAGAAATGCCGATCGCTTAAATTTTTATTTTTTCATCAATTCCTGCACCGTATCTATTCTGACATGGATCATCAGAAAATCTTTTAATATCAAGTCAGAGGAAAAGCATCTGGCTGTTTTCAGGATCGGCTTGTTTTTTTTACTTAACTCATCTCTTGTATCAATGGCCGGTGGCCTAGCGTTACTAGAGAGGGATGTGGCTTCACTAGTGGCTGCAGTCCTTTATATACCAGCCATTCTCATGATTATTTATTCATTTAACAGATTTATTAAGTATGTTAATCATAACTATCAATCTGTAGTGAGTCTTTCTATGACAGATGAATTAACTGGTCTTCCTAACAGACGACACCTAAATTCAAAGCTAAGGGAGATGGAAGGGAGAGTAGGGACCATATGTATTGCGGATATTGACCATTTCAAAAAAATTAACGACACTTATGGTCATGAAATGGGGGATAAAGTTTTAAGAAATACGGGGGCGATATTAAGTCGGTTAGCCAATGAAGGCGTTTTTATTTCACGATCTGGCGGCGAAGAATTTGCCATTATTATATTCGATAGTCTGAATGCTGGGGAGACTGTAAGAAAAATAAAAACGTCAGTTTCTGAGGTATGTAACAGCAAGATAAAGGTCACGCTCAGTGTCGGCGTGGCCACAAAACAAGCTGCAGAATCAGCTGATTCTGCTGCCGATGAAGCCCTCTATCGTGCCAAAAGAGCAGGCAGGAACCGAATCGTTCATGCTTCAAAATACAGTAAACTCTGATTGTTGTGTAGTCAGTTGCATGAAGCGTGCAGAGATCGTGATTTCTCATTTTTTAATATCATTCTGTTTGATATCATCCTTCTGCCTGCACGGGTGACGATGCCCCCGGTTTATAAACTCTTAGTAAACCCAGCATAATCATTGCTAGTAGCGGGGCGTACGATATCCAGGCGCCGTGGTTTTTTGGGGTGCGTATCTGACAGGTTTGTGTAACGTTTTACCCCTATTAACTATG
Organism: Candidatus Pantoea floridensis; assembly: GCF_900215435.1. Lineage (NCBI taxonomy): Bacteria > Pseudomonadati > Pseudomonadota > Gammaproteobacteria > Enterobacterales > Erwiniaceae > Pantoea > Candidatus Pantoea floridensis. Next base: position 42,150 of record NZ_OCMY01000003.1, on the reverse strand, counting down.
CATTTTGAGGGGAAATCGCTAGTAAAATTTATAATTTTCATAATTAAATGCTGAATAAGTTTGGGGATGATAAGGTACAATTTCGTTAAGATATGGCTCGTTAAAATATATTTTTATCAGGAAATCTCGTTTTACCAAGAGCGATCAATGATTTGCTTTCGCTTCGGATTCTACACTACGACGATGCTCAAGGTGATAAAGCCTGCAGTTTGAAAAATTTCCGCCATGGGTGCTCTTCACAGGATACATGCCAATTTTGGATCATAAACGGAGTAATTGCGCTTGATGTAAGTGCATGATTTTATTCAAAATGTTTACATGCTAACATAGAGATACCCTCATGTATTGAGTGGTGGCAGTAACCCCTCCTGTTTTTAATGATATTTCTTGCGATATAAATAAATTACCCAAAATCTTGGAAAAAAATGCCCGCAAGCCTTAACGGGCTAATCGTTGATTTGTATCGCGGTGAGACGATACCGCTCTTTGATAATCTTTTTTCTTTCTTTAATCCACTTAAATCGCATATAGCTGAATAATTGTTGGTCACAATTGACTTAAGTAAGAATATCTGCGTTATATGCCCTCGTTCAGTCTTGCGCAATCATCCTGAGTAGAACATATATTGTGCCCTCCTCTCACCTTCAGCATTGGCTGGCGCTGATAACATCAGATGTCACCTCTAACCGGGCCCTTATAGCCATGCTTCAGAAAAAATTTCGCCTGCGCACGCTACTTATTTCGCTTTTCGTGGGGGGCGTCATGCTTACCTCCGTCCTGCTGCTGGGGGCGCTGCTTCTCTTTCAGAAGTGCAACATTGAAGACAGCCTGATGGAAAGCAACATTGCCTATGCCCGGAAATTAGCAGACACCATGGGCCGCTATCTCGCTATCTCGCTACGGCGCAGCGCGAGCTGGCCTGGAGCACAACCAGGATCAAGGGACTTACCGACCTGACACTGCTGCGGGATGAGACCGATCGACTCCGTCTTCAGTCTGGTTTTTTAATTCAGTCGTGGTGGTAAACCGGGACGCCGTCATCGCCGTCACCTCACCAGAAAGCTTGAACTTGGTTGGCCTGAAGCTATACTCCGACTCGAGTCGGCGGGCTATTGCTACGCAGAAACCCTTTATTTCAGCGCCGTTTACCTCCGCCTCGGGTAACTACGTGGTGTTTTTGCCCCACCCCCTTTTTGCAGCGGATGGTAATTACCTGGGTTACTTAGGCGGCACCATCTACCTTAAAAAGCAGAGCATCCTGGGCGACATCCTTAGCCAGCATTTTTATACCAGAGGGGCGGTGGTGAGCATCGTCAGCAATGACGGCATGATTATCTTCAGCCATGATCCGGCCCGCGTAGGTGGACGTATGCCCCTCAGTCCTGAGCTACAAAAGCAGCTTGCCGCAACCTAAAGCGGGCGTTTCAGCACAGAAAGCGGCGGCCAGCATTTCCTCACAGGGTATGCGAACCTCCAACGGAACGACTGGAACATCTTCATCACCGGCACATCTGAGACTGTCCGGCACATCCTGATGCAGACGGTAGAAAATGCGCTCTGGTTTTTGCTCGGAATTATTGGCATTACGGCCGCCGTAATGGCACAGCTGGCACGACACCTCGTTTTTCCGTTAGAAAGGCTGGCTGACATGGTGCGCAATGGAAGCAGCGAAGCACAACCTGTTCTGCTTACATCAGAGAAGGCCTGGTATTTTGAAGCAGACCGTCTGAAAGAGGCTGTCCAGGAACACCTCAACGCCATGGCGGGGCGCATGGCGACGCTCAGCGATGAGGCCATGACCGATCCATTGACTGGGCTCTGTAACCGCCGCGGTTTTAACGTGCTTGCCGATCAGCAGAGTGACGACTTGGCTCAATGCGTGATAGCCATTGATATTGATCACTTCAAGAAAATTAACACTGGTACGGACACGAAGTCGGGGACGCGGTGCTGGTAAGCCTCGCCGCCCTGCTGCGTCAGATAAGCCGAACAGACGACGTGGTTAGCCGGTTTGGCGACGAGGAGTTTATTCTGTTGTTGCCTCAGTCAGGGTTGACGGATGCGGCGCGGACGGCCGAACGTATCCGACAGGTTGTCAGCTCAACGATGTTCCCTTTCGTGGGTACAATGACAGTTTCAGCGGGCATTGCAGCCCTCAACGAATGCGGGGGAAGCCGCGATGCATTACTGCGCCGTGCTGATGAGGCGCTCTATGTGGCGAAGGGGCTGGGCGCAACGTAGTGATAATAGCGAGTTCTGCCGGCTTCAGCCGTTACGACGGGCTCTGATTAGTTAGTGATTGAAAGGGCGCAAAAATAAGCCTCTGCTAACCAGGGTGGTCAGAAATCCAGGGCGTTGCTTCGCCGGCAGGGGAGTTAAAGATGTCGCAGCGCTCTGCTCATGTACTTTTAAGGGTTTTAATGCCCTCTTTCTGTTCCCGACATACCCCTTGCCGGGTTTTTTCATGGTCGGGCGAAGCGTCATTTTTCTGAAGCTCCGGCCGATTTGTTTTCCTGCGCCCATAAAGCATTTCAGCACAGCCCCCGCATCTTCCATGCAAGCCACTCGTCAAGCTCTGCTTCCGGGAGAGCCCTGGAGTAGAAAAAGCCCTGAGCCTGGTCGCAGCCGTACTCGGTAAGTGCCGTAACCGTTTCTGCATTTTCCACACCTTCTGCGAGCACGGTATAGTCAAGATCTTTAAGCATCGCGATAATGCTGCGCGCAATGATGCGTGAGGCGGTATCAGACGATATTTCGCTGATAAGAGAACGGTCAAGCTTGATTACGTCAAGCGGCATGCGTCGCAGGTAGCTGATATTGCTGTAGCCGGTGCCGAAATCATCCAGCGAAATGCCGAACCCCCGTAGCTTGAGCATTTCCAGCCCCCGCATCGCCGCAGTGCTCTCAAGAATACGCTCAGTCTCAAGACACTCAATGCCCAGTAGCGAGGTCGGAAGCTTAGCCCTGATCATCTTAGTCTCAAGCGCGTCGGCAAACCCCTCCCGGGCAAAGTCGCGACTACTGATATTGATGGTTACCGGGAGCTGGGTGCAGCTGTTACGCAGCCGGGTCAGCCGTTTAATAACGCGCGCCGTAACCCACGTCGTCAGCTCGCTGAGAAGCTCAGTCTGTTCGGCCAGTGGCACAAAGTGTGCCGGAGACAACTCTCCACGTTGCGGGTGCCGCCAGCGGAGTAATGCTTCCAGGCCCACGGGTATCCCGCTGTGCAGGCAGATTTTGGGCTGGTAAGCCAGCCAGAGCCCGCAATCTTCGCGCAGGGCGCAGGCCAGCTCGTGCATCAGGGTGAAATCCTGTGTATGCCGAGCGTCAGCGTCCTGACTGAAACGCATTGAGGGCAGCCCTCGCCCGATAGCCTCATGAAGGGCGCTTACCGCACGACGTAGCGCCTCCTGAGGAGGAATTTCACCGCAGGTAAAGGTGACTTCACCCGTGTGCGTTGCAAGGGCGACGGCGATACCTTCGCCAAGATCGGCGCTGATGCCCTCCAGTCTTCCCGCCACCCATCCCGCAGTAAGGTGACTATGGTCACGCGTCAGAATCGCAAAGCGGCCTGTTGCGACGGTATACAGCATTTCCCCCGGTCCAGGCCGCAGGCGCAGCGGCAGCAATGTGGCGACATCTTTCAGCAGGCTTTCAACCGGCCCCATTCCCATAGAACGGGCGAGTTCGTAAGCACGCGGCATATCGATGCAGTCAATCAGTACCAGACGGCGGGACGTATTTTCTCCCGAGGCAGCCAGGAACTGCAGGTCCCGGATAAGCCGCTGACGGTTGGGCAGACCGGTGACAGGATCGGCAAAGCCGGCTGAGTGCCAGGCTTCAAGAAACGACATCACCAGCGCGGCCAGCAGCTTCAGCGTGGTGACCTGTTCGGCACTGAACGGGTGGGGTTCGGTATCGGTAACGCACAGCGTGCCCAGCACGATACCTTCACGGTTTTTCAGCGGCGCACCGGCGTAAAAGCGAATATAAGGCGAGCCCGTGATGAGGGGATGGGTAACGAAGCGGGCGTCCAACCACGTATCCGGAACAACCACCGCGCTGTCGCTATCCACCGCGTGGCGGCAGAGCGAGTCTTCCCGCGAAGACTGACGGAGCGCAAAATTGTGTGCTGCCTGGACGAACTGGTGCTCATCGTCCAGCACGGAGATAAAGCTTCCCGGGATGCCTAGCGCCTGACTGGCCAGCCGGACAAATTTTCGCAGCACGTCGTCCCGGCTTTCATCGGGGTTTCGCAGGGCTTGGAGCGCCTGTGCACGACGATCATTGTCGCCGTTGAGATTCATCAACATGGGTTCCTCCGCCTCGGCCTGGTTCCGGAGCGAAATTAAAAAGAAAAAATGTACAGTAGCGGACCGTAAGAATGCGCAATGTCTGCGAAAGGAAAAAATAATTGAAAATTTATTATACGGTTTATAATAAGCGCATAGAGATTTAATGTCATTTTTATTTTCTTTAACGAATTCCTTACACATTTACGATTCTTTAATTTTATCGTCTGCGCGTTTTATTTTTTTAAATAATCTGCCAAGCTTATTCTATTAAAACATTGCGCATAATTTAATAACGCATGCAATTAAACAGCAATTATTAACTAAAATAATTAATACTTATTAAGTAATTACCATACCAGGGAAATCACATGCACTTACTCTGACACTTTACCATCCGCCGCGTCGTGCAGTGGACGATGGTCGTCTCACTGCCAGTAGTGGCGCTCATGGGCGGCTACGGCACACTGACCCTGCGCGACATATACTGGCACGCGGACCGCGCAGAAGCGCTGACACAGCAACTGACTTTTCTCACGCGTAGCGGCAACGTGATGCATAGCGGGACGTAGCACGAAAAAAGGGCATTGATGGCCGCCAGCGCGCTGCTGGTCTTCTGTGACGCTATCTTATGACTATTCTCGTACGCCTGCAGACTAAAAACCACGCCCACGTTAAAAGCCTCTGGGAAGGAGAACTCATACGAGAGCCTGAAGACCTCGACAGCAATTGCTTGGATCAGCTGTTGCCGTTTGTGAAAGAGATGCGGTGCTACCGGCAAGATGCATTCAGATTATTCGCGACAACGCCGTCATTCTTTACCGCGAGGCCGGCAACATTGAGGCCGGTAATGCGGATTTGTCGGATCGCGCCTCGGCACAGGCTGCTGCGCTTGAGCAGACTGCGGCCAGCATGGAAGAAATCATGTTCACAGTCAGCCACTATGCCGAAAATGCCTGCGAGGCCAGGGGGCTGGCTGGCCGCACTGCCAGCACCACGTACCTGGGGGCTGAGCTGATGCGCTCGGTTGTGACGGCCATGGGCAGCATTACCGAAAGGCTCAGAAAAAATCCGGCAGTTTACCAATACCGTTAACAGTATCGCTTTTCAGATTAATATTCTGGCGCTGAACGCCGCCGTTGAGGCCGCTCGCGCCAGCGAGCAGCGCCGTGGCTTTGCAGTAGTGGCTGCGGAGGTCCGTTTGCTGGCGCAGCGCTAATGCCTCGAAAGAAATTGAGAGATTCATCGCACGGTTACGAGCGATCGGGTCAGCGAAGGTCGCCATGCGGCGGACAACGCTGGCATAACTATGTAAGAGGTGCTGCACGGAGTCGGTGAGGTAAACGAGTTTATTCGGTATAGCAAAGTAAAGGCATCGCGCATGTAACGCTTGCCATTGCTGAGCTTGACCGCGTCACGCTGCGAGTGCGGGGCTGTCAGCAGCTTTTGGCCATATTCAGTAGCCTCAGCAGACAGACTGATGCGCTGGGCGGCGTTATTAGCCGCTTCACGTTACCGGATAAAGCTACCCCAATGGCCGCCTTGGCTGTACCGCTGGCGGAGCTGTTAACCGGTAACTGGATTGTCTTCAGTCGTCAGTAGCGGGACGCACGTGGGGGCGGGTTTTTCTCCAGCCACGCCCGCACCTGATCTGCATCCGGGCCAGCCTCACGCACGGCCCTTGTTAAACGCTCCTGTGTTGTGTGTAGCTCCAGAACCCAGAAAGTTATTTGCCACTGCTCGCGAATGTCTACCTGGGTGAGATCGCCGGGCACACGTCGCTGAATATAGTCACGATGTTTCATTGGGGAATCCTTTTATTCTTCGAAGGGTAAGGCGATGCATGTATTTCGCCCTGTAAATCCCCCATTTCCCTACGAATGACCGGCCGGAATAAACCGGAATAATCTCTCTGTGTCAGTAATGCCTCAAAAGGAGATAAATCCTGGCTGCCATATGATTCACATCCTTGCTCATTGCGAACGAGAATCTGGGATAGGTAAGAGGATTAATTTGGTTTTTATTCCGGGGAGTTATTCTGTACTGAGTTTGAGCATCTTGACTGCGCCAGCTAACAATTAAGATAATGTGAAGTTTTAAACCGGTGCACATACCGCACCGGTTCCACCCGCCATAGTAACTTAAGCAGGGGGTATCTCTGGGAAGTAAGCCATTACTGCGGCCCGTAGCTGTAGAGTTCAACGTTCGTGAACTCCGACTCGCGGCCGGCCTGTCGCAGGAAAGCGCCGCCGAACGTTTCGATCTCAGCCTGCGGGTCTGGCAGACGAAGGAAGCCGCAAAAAATCCGGCGACGCTAAGCCAGGGCGAATATGAACTTCTGCTGCTGCTCGCCGGTCAGCATCCGCATTTTACTCTCGTGCCGCAGAAGAAAAAATAATACGTTCTACTTACTCCCAACCTTAAGTTCAGTTGAAATATGCCGATACAGGTGGTGGGGTAGGAGAAGAAAATATTATTCCGCTATGTGGGCCAGCTTTACTGAAAAGATCCTGCGGGAACACAGCTGTGAGCACGGTCAGGTAGCGTCGCCCGGTTCGTTACCCGGCTGTACACACACTACAGTCTGCCTGCACGGGATATCCTGAACGTGTACTGCGGGGGCGCTTTACGGCCCCCTTAAAGCCCCCACCCAGGAACGCTCCGGAAAACCACTTTCAGGATCGGTTCATTGGGCTGGAGGACTATTTATTATCCTGTATCTGCCTGCGGGGAGATAAAGAACTTCAGGGCTCCCATCGCGCGCGGGCCCACGGACGGGCCTTTCTTCCGGCAGCGAAGCGGCAAGTTTTATGCGGCTCCGTCTGATTGAACGTGTCCCCTTTATGCTGTGTCATGCCGGCCACAGACCACTAAACACAAGGGGCCAGACTGTGAAACGCCTGACCGATATCCACGAGGCGGCCCGCCTCGACGCGCTGGCACAGTACCAGCAGACGGGCGCGCTGCCGGCAGACGCACTTGACCGCCTCACCACGCTCGCCGCGCGCCTTTTTCGGGTGCCAGTAGCCTTTGTCTCGCTGATTGACGATCAGCGCCAGTTCTTCACATCCCGCTACGGGCTGAACATCTCTGGCACTGCTCGGGAGGTGGCCTTCTGCGACCACACGCTGGCGCAAGGCGACATTCTCTGCGTGCCGGACACCCTTGCCGATTCGCGCTTTCGTGATAATCCTCTGGTACATGGTTATCCGCATATCCGCTTTTATGCGGGGATCCCGCTCTCCACCCCGGACGGACACCATATCGGTACAGTTTGCCTGACCGACACTCAGCCGCGAACACCGCTGACGGATGCAGACAGACAGCACCTAGCCGATATCGCCGCGCTGGTGATGGACCGCATGGAAGTGCACCGGCTCGAGGTGCTGCGACACGCCAGTCAGCAGCGGCTGCAGGCGATATCCGCCACATCTCCGGACGCCATCATCTGCACAGACCTGCGTCGCGGCATCACCTTCTGGAACCCAGCCGCTGCCGCCCTGTTTGGCTATGATGAGAAGGAGATGTCAGGGCAGTACGTGGCTGCGCTCATTCCAGAGCGGTGCCAGATTGACTACCGCAACGAACTTGATCGGCTGAGCGCAGATGAGGCCGCCATATCCCAGCCGCGTACCATGCAAATATGGGGGCTCAGGCGTGACGGTCAGGAGTTTCCTGCCGAAGTGTCCTTTTCTGGCTGGCGAGAAGACGGCGAGCGGCTGGTCGGCATGATCATCCGCGATGTAACCGCCCGTCATGAAAGCGAGGCCCGGCTATGCGAGCTGGCCTCTCTTGATATGCTGACCCGACTTGCCAGCCGCAATGCATTCATGCATCAGCTCGGGCAACTTACTGAGGCCGGCGTGCCGTACACGCTTCTGATGACCGATCTCGACGGTTTCAAGGAGGTTAACGACACCCTCGGCCACGCCGCTGGCGATGCGCTACTGTGTCATGTTGCGGAGCAGATACGTGCGGTATGCACTAGCGCGGTTACCGCTGCGCGACTCGGCGGGGACGAGTTTATTATACTGTTGCCGGGCGAAAGCACGGAGGCAGCCCTCATAGCTGAGCGACTGATTGCCGCGATACAAACACCGTTCCGATATCATGATTCCCCGATTGTCATAGGCGCCAGTACGGGGATTGCCTGCTATCCAGAACACGGGAATGACCCGTCAGCGGTAATGTCCGCGGCCGATCTGGCTCTCTATAGGGCCAAGGCATCAGGGAAAGGCTGCTGTGTGTTGTTCCTGCAGGCATTTCGCGAAGCGGAGCAGCAGCGCCGACGCTTTGAGCGCGAACTGGAGGCCGCAGTGCGTCAGCAGCAGTTTGTCCTTTACTATCAGCCGCGCTACGACGTGCAGAGCGGTGGCCTCATTGCTTGTGAAGCGCTGTTGCGCTGGCAGCACCCGACTCGCGGGTTGCTGCTACCGGCAGAATTTATCAGCATGCTGGTGAAAAGCCCCCTGTCCGTAACACTTGGTGAATGGATTATCCGCTGCGCGCTGGCACAGGACCGCCAGTGGCAGCTATGCAGCCCCCTGCTTCGGGTCAGTATTAATCTCTTTCCGCGCCAGCTAACGGGGACAGGGCTGGAAAACGTGCTGCGGGAATCTGCCGGCGGCGACGCATGTTTTGTAGATCTGGAGGTTGATGAACCTCAATTGACGATTCTGATCCAGGACACGCCGGCGCGATTTGAAGCCGTAAAAAAAACGGGCGCTTCATTCGTAATCGACCATTACGGTAAAAGCCTTGGAGCGATTAACCTTCTGCTGCACGGTTTCGTAAGTGGCTTTAAAATCGACAAGTCGCTGACGCACGAAATAGAAAAGAGTATGCGCGTGCGCATGTTGTTTAGGGCCATTGCTGCTCTTGGTAAAAGCCTGGGGATCAGCGTGGCGGCGGAAGGAGTCGAGGATGCGGAGCAGCAGGCGTTTGTAACCATTACCCAGTGCGACATCATGCAGGGAAATGGACTATGCCAGCCGCTTACCGCAGGAGAATTTGAGATCCTGCTAGTGGCAGAGGATGGCAGACGAACACACATGATTCCATGAAGAACCGAAAACAGTGCGTGTCAGCACTCATCTTAGTCTAAAAAGCAATCGGTTTGCGACCATTACCAGAAGTAGAAAGGCAGGGGGCCTGACTATATAACCTCTTCTCTCATCTCAAGGTTAATCCGAAATTTCAGTTTAACTTTTGCTGGGTCAAACAGTCCGAATGATAAGTATCGGAGGTGCAGGTGGCTCGTGTGCTGACGAGCCCGGTCGTAACTGCAGTCTGAGCATGCACAGTACGTTTTACAGTGGTTTGATTCTACCGACGTGATCTGCACCTGAGCATGCGCGGCTTCGCTGGCTCAAGGGATGCGGCAGCACCTTGGGTACGGACTGCAGATCGCCGATACCGCCGGGGTAGTTGCAAAGCAGGAAGATTATGGCGCAAACCCTAAGGAAGCGGGTGACGGAGGAGGTTGTATGGAAGCCGAATGTCTACCTGGATAGAACGACTTGCAAAATCATGGACCCAAAGATACCTCCGCCAATCCGCAATATAATGGGCGGTAAAGAGTTTCGCGCGTACATGGCGCGGTGGAGAATAAGGTCGTAATTTTCAGCATTCCCCCTCAGCGAAGACTCACATCTTCTTGTAAGTAAAAGAAAAAAATCGACGCCACAGAGCTGCAGACATCGCAAGAGAAGGAGAACAACTCACTTTAAAAGGGTTGGTTATCAGCGGTAGCTCACTGTGAATCATTACGATGATATGCCCAGCCTTCAGAGAATACTGATCACTGCTGCACTATTGCCAGAAATCCGGCTGTTAGTTCTCCGGCTACACATGCGCTGACAGGGCGTAGCACATTACACGCGCATTGTATGAAGCAATCCAGCTAACTGTATCTGTCCGATCCGTCGCAGACACCGGTCTGTGAGTATGATCTCGAATGTGAGTTCAGCTGAAAGCGTTCGCCTTTTACTGCGGTCCGTTCGGCGGTAATCTGCTGCATAGTGGAGGAAGGCCTGCCCGCGTGGGGCACAAGCTTTTAGGTTCGTATGTCCTAACCGGTAACTATGGACATCGCGCACAAGGTCACTGAGAAAGTTGCGCGGATCTCTGTGGCTCCTGCCCATTCAAGGGAATTTCACAGGAAGCCTGACTGAAGGAAATATGATGACGAAAAACTGCGCAACGCCTTATCGTGAATCCTTAATTCGCCTGATTGCGCTGCGGCTGCGCTATCGGCGCGCCTACAGTAATCCATCTGCGGACGTAACCGATCTTGCTGCGCTGCTGTCGGAGGTGGAGGCTGCCGAACGTGATGTGGAACGCTATGAACAGAAATACGCGCACGGCTGACGTTTGCAAAGTCGATGATGACATGCTGCTAAGATTTTCCTTACAGCTTCTGATTACTTAAAATAGCTGACCTGAAGGCGTTAGAACCCCAAAAAATTTTCCCTGATCACCTTATCTGGCGGGAGACTCTTTTTGACACCCCTCCTAGATGCGCCTGACTAGATTTGAGCGCGAGGCTTTTTCATGTTCACGTATCCATAATTCAGCGCTGAGCCTGCCTGACGCAGGAGAACATTCAAAATGTGGTTTATTCAAATCTTACAGACCCATGTCGGTTTAGCAGAAAACACCGATGAAACGGGTTGTGGACATCATGTCCATGCCGATGTGGCTGACAATATTTACTGGCAAGGCCTTGACGCCCTCTCTTCCACTTACCCCGATGGGGTGCGAATCAACCAGTTATCAGCACCCATGATGAGGCACATAGGAGCATACGTTTTGAGAATTATAGCTTCGTCTCACCCGAATCACCCGAAGTTGTTGGTCACGAGAAGCGTGAAAGCATCGCGGAGTGGACATCAGCATGTTCGTTAGTGAGGTCTAAGTTGTTTACCTTAACGAGCATGCCGTGGTGAGAATCCGGAGCCATAGGGGGATTCTCTTGTAAAAGGGGAGGGTAAGGTCAACATTCTCTGCATAGGGCGCATCGGGGCAGCATTGTGTGAAGAACCAAACATTTTTTCTTACTGCGCAGCTTTGTTCAGGCTAACCGGGTATATATTAAGAATGGACCGAATTTAAAATGGTTTGCCCTGAGTCTGATTGAAGCCGTTCTCCTGAAGCTCGATGATGAAGAAAATGTTGAAAGGGAGAAGAGCGATGAAACTGGCCCCGAAGCATTTTCGGCTGCTGTCGATTTTAAAGGATAGAGGCTCTGTACCTGCATGGGTCAAGCCTGTGGTGCGAGAGGAGCTTGTTACATCTGGCTTCATTGAACACTTTCATGGCGATGACTGGCTAAGAGAAAAAGATCGTTACCGCCTGACATATCAGGGCCAGGCTTTGATTGATGAATATGATGAAAAAGTACGACAAGACAAATTGCGAGCAACATGTCAAACCATGCAACATGGGCAACGAAAGAAGAAATATGGTGAGACTTGACCTTGACCGTCGGCCAACTAAGATTTATAGGATTCTAATAAGCATAATTTTAAGAAACTCCGCATTGCCCCGCCGCGCTAAACTGCGCGGCGTTTTTGCTTGCAGTTATTAAGTTACTGATGGGTACTGTAACTGGTGACTATCAGTGGATTGAACCAGAAAAATTAGATATCAATCAAAGCGCCTCAAATCCAATGTAATGTTTTAATGACTGAAAAATGGCCATGATTAATCTGTTACCACAGCTTCTAATAGTAAATGTATTTAATCAATTACATGTTGGTAATGAAATTGTTAATTAATGAAATTCGTAAAATTAGGCAATAATTTTATAATTGATGCCAGTCCATGGCGAAAAAAATCCTAAGGCACCTTACTCAGACTTTTTGGGAGGACGACGGCTTTTTTTACCTCCTTTCCGGCCCGCTTCAACGGCTCTTTCGGGGTCATTTTTGAAATTACCACCACTGGCTTTGCCTCCGGCGCTTCCAGCTTCTTTAGCACGTTCCGGATTATTGGCAAAATTCCCTGCGCCGCCTCTGTAGCTCTGTTTGTTCATAGGAAGACCTCTTATCAATGTTCCATTAGATTCAAGGACTAGCTAATCACAATTTTAATTGTAGTAGACCGCTACGGTTATGCCACTGAGATAAAATCTCTGTAAGTGGGAAGGAGTTCCGCTTTTAGCCTGTGGTAGAAGAGGAGTCATGCGAAGGATAGAGATATATTCTAATGCTACGAAATAAAATCCTGCAGTATTTTTTTACTATCCACATTAATCAAGGAATATAAAATTCAGCATCTACAATGACTAATTTATACACGGTTGCAGACTGGTTATAATGCTTAAGTGTTAATGAATAGGGAAATAATTCATAACATGAACAGCGAAAAAAACAGGAAGTCTTATTTTACTTGGCCGTGACAGGAGCCCCATTCTTATCCGAACTATATAAATGAGTAGTAACAAATCTGCATTTAATAGGCGTAAACTATTTCTTCAGACATGGTTGTCTGGTTGTCTGGCATTCTGATATTGAGAAAGAAATATATGATTTAAATTAATTAAATAAAAACTATGTTCAGGTCAAAAAACCAAAGGGACAGTCTCGAAATTCAACTGTAAATATAAAATTTAATTTTGAGTGATATGGCAGCATTTGTTTAAAAATTAAAGAAAACCGCTCACTTCGTTAATTGGATGTCAAAAGGTAAATTAACGAAAACGATATTGCTATAGGTTAAACCCAAGCCCATGACACTATATACTCGGAACTTGCTGCCTATCCCGAATATGCAACCGTTTCACTACTCTATATTAATGCTCTACAATGCTGATAGAGCACGGTCAAATCATGACGGTAAGGCATTGGCAGGAAGAGCATGGATAAAGATAACCTTAACGCCAGTCATCTTGCCTAGTGCTGTCTGGTTGCACTTCACATTGCGCGTCGCGAAGGAGTCGTCAGCTCGCTGGCGTAGGAAAACCTTTTCATGGATTTGACCCTATATATCCAGATTAGCGCTTCCCTGAAAAGGTTGAGTGGGTGGATCGTTACCACCAGTTTGCACCAGATTACCCCTTCGGCTGACGAGCCAAGAAGTTAACGCCGATGCGCGGAAGGGTTTTTTAAAAGATAGCTATGATTTAGAGTGGGGCTAATGCGGTGAATCCCTCTATGCGACAGGGCTAAGCCCAGAGCTTTTTGTCTCGGCCAATAGCGATATGGGTTGTGGCAAATCTCTTATCACCGGGAGGCACCCGGCACCGCAGAATACAATGCCGGAGTAAATCCCCCTATGCGGCGGGGCAACAGTTACTACATTCCTTAGGGAAGGCAAGCCTAATTGCGGGTAAGGATGACTGGACTTACTCACCGGGAGGCACCCGGCGCTCCGGCAACCCACAGTTTTCAGCACTTACAAGGCACAGCTTCGGCGGTGCCTTTTTTATGCAAAAAATCCGCACTCAGGCGGATTTTTCTCATTGGCTACCCAACGGCAACCGGTCTTTTATATTTCGACAACTCAAAAGCTAACCGGATTTGTCCAGTTCAGAAAGTAGACAATTCCTAATTGGACAAGTCCCCGATCCGGGGGTGGATATGATTCGCATGACCTAACACGTACACATTGCAATCAGCGGGGGCACCTGGATGGCAACTCTCTCGAGCCTCACTGTGTTGTGCCACTCGACAGGGTGTACATGATCACCGCCGTGGCAGGTTTAGTGATAGTCATCTTTGGGTATCTGGATAGCGAGCAATCGACGCGGCCATCAATATCGCAGGATTTGATGAGCCCACTGTGCAAACTCAGTCCGGCGGGAAAGGACAGTGACGCTGACCTGCAATCGGATGTTGAGAATGCGGAGTGTGTAAGAACCCTCCGCCTAAACACTTATCGATGGCAGGCTTGGTACAGAGCCTCGCAATAGCTGAATGTGTGAAAACCTGTGAGGTGATGGGTTGTGACGTGGGATGCTAATGAAGGTTGATCTGCAAGGAAAACGGAAGGCAAGAGTTAAATATTCTTCAAGAACGGGTTAAGCCTGATTGGAAAAAAGACCGCCGTATCGGACTACGGCGGCAGATGTCACATATAGGATTGTCAGCTATTAATGCTGCTCGTTAGTAATGGTATATGCCTACAGGCACATTACCAGTGCAGTGTGAATTGTATACCTATCTGAATATGTTGCCGGGATTTGACGGAAACTTTTGGAAATAATGATAAATACCAGACACTTCTTAAGTAAATAGAGCGCAATTAATAGATAACCCATTGTCAATGCTGAAGTATCCAATGCTTCTGGCTGATGAAAGCCCCATCTAACATGAAGTCACCCTGGTCGAAAGTTTGATTGGCTGAGACTAGACTTTTCTTCGTTAAGTCAAATTTCAAAGACGAAAACGGAGCGGACGATGCAGGATGACATAGTAGGTGAATGTGTGATTCAGATAAAACGACTGGCGGGCATGTATCAGATGGGTGACGGCTACCAGCAAACCAAAGAAGCGATCAACTCAATCCTATTGGATTTCAACCATAGACTGGAGAGAGATGTTTTCGTGCGCGTTATGGTCTGGGGTACCTTCCATGCTTCACTGAAAAATTCCCTGATAATTTCGGCTGATCCCCGCTGGATTGAAGCGATACGCTATGCGATTTCCCGAGTTAAGTCATTTAAGCATAATGCTATGGCATCGCATGCTGCCCGGGTGGCTTTCCATGCCTGAGCTGTATAAGAACAGAATTAATACATCCTCTAAGAGCGAATTGTTATGGCAGGAAAGCAAATAGTCGGATTACAGCAGTACATCACTGAGCAATGCTTAAAGTGACATCGTGAGTTAACATCACCCTAAACATGAGGGTGCCCAATGAACTTAAAGCCAAGATTCGAAGAGTACACGGAAACAGAGTTTACTCAGCTTGTCAGTGAGATTTGCATCGCTGAAGGTAATGAGGCTTATCAAGATGAATTGCTGGATAACTTCATTGCAGTCACTGAACATCCGGAAGGTTCGGATCTGATTTTCTACAATGAAGACAATGGTCTGACGCCGGAAAAAATCGTTGCCACTGTAAGGTCATGGCGCATGAGCGAAGGCTTAGCCGACCTTAAGACCTGAGTCATTATAAGGCGCATTTGCGTGGGCGTCTGAAGATGGATTTTATGAGCCAGGAATAAGATAGAAAGCACTATTAAACGAATCGCCATCCTCTAAAGAACGACGTTTCGCTGACATGAAATCCTCCTGATACCAGACTACATCATCGACAGAAATCATTGTCGAGCATTCTTCGCACTGGATGCTGGCAACAGTTTCATCTCTGGAAGTTGTCGTTGATGAAACGAAGCGATCACAACCACATTTTGTGCACGTCACTTGAATAACGGTCATAACGCAACCCCCTAAAACTAAAGTCTCACTAAGAATAGTACCAAATTTAAATGGAGTTTAAGGGATGATGGAAAAGAATTACTCGGAGAAATGCTTGTCCACAGTGCAATTTTTCGAGGCACCCAAGAAAAATAACTCGCAAATTAGTGGAACATTCTGAAATGTTGACGACCTTAGGCCCGTGTAACATTTTATGATGAAAAGTAGTCTACATGTGGCGATAATTTGATCGCGGGTGTTTGCCCGCTTACAGAAAGGTGAGCATGTAATGAGCGTGGATGTTTTGGTTTTTGAACAGGGCAAGGCACCCCTTAAGGTGACTCTGGAAAATAATGAAAAATATTATGAGATAGGCGGAGTCAACAAGGTGATAACTATACGTACAGCTAAATGGGAGCCATCATTACCCCAACCAGAGTACCTAGTGGTATTTGATTTTGAACCTGTTACGGCCACATTGAAAAAGGCGGTAGAGGATTTAAATCCAAGGCCATATTTATAATAAAACTAACCGCCTTCGGGCGGTTTTTTTGTATCTAATCCACCGACAAGGGATAACGGCTAGCCACGCGGTGAAGCCTGACTGATCAATTTTACTTCATCAATAACAACCTTAATATTAGCGTGGAACCTTTCCGAGCGACCGGAAGTTGCAATGAAAGATGGACTATATCATCTGAGGTTCAAAAGTAATCAGCAGGACTTCGGAGTAGGCATTATCACGATTAAGGATGGAAAAGTTAATGGTGGTGACCCTACATACTTTTATCAGGGCGACATTACCAAGAATTCAGCTCTTCTGAGATTAACAAGATTCAGTGACCAGACCGCTCCGCTGTTTGGAGCTCCCAAAGAGTTTCACCTTGAACTCAGAGTTAAGCACGTAATGGGTTACCATATCCTGGAAGGACATGTTCAAGGGAAGTCAGGTATAAAGATTCAAATCCATATCAGGCTACTTGCGCCACTAGCATAAAAATATGGAACTGACAAAGCCGCCTATGGACGGTTTTTTATTGTGTGCTGAAAACTGCATTCAAAGAGTTCAACTTTCAGCATAAACACCAAGAATCATCGGTTGGTGATATCGCTATTTCCAGGGGTTATATCTATCTGATCAGTAGGAAACGCCAATGTCCGAGCGACGCATTTATAACAGCCGCTGGGACAAAGCCAAACTTTCATTCCTTAAGTCGCATCCGCTATGCGTCATGTGTCATCGTCAGGGAAGAGCAGTGGAAGCAACTATAGTTGACCACATCAAGCCGCACTGACTGAAAGAGGCCATCAATGGCGGCAAGCAGGACGAGATAGCGAAAGCTTAGAAGCTCTTCTGGGACAAGGCTAACTGGCAGCCCCTCTGCAAGCAGCATCATGGCTTGACCAAGCAGCGCGGAGAGAAGTGAGGTCACATCATTGGGTGCGATGAAGACGGCCTGCCCCTAGACCCGTCATCTCATTGGCATAAATGAGAATGAATATTATTCACCATTATGAACGGGCGGTATTAGCTCAGGTGAGAATAATTATCATTACTATTGGGTGGGCGGGTGCAAAGTTCAGAGGATAGCGACCTCCCGACCGCCCCCATTTTTATGCACAACCGCGAAATGAAAAGTTTTTTCTTGGAGATTTTTATGGCAGGAAGAAGACCAAAACCTACCCATCTGAAAGTTGTTACAGGGAATCCCGACAAGCGCGCTCAATAAAAAAGAGCCGAAGCCCGCACGGGAAATTCCAAGCCCTCCATCACATCTGACCGACTGGGGTAAAAATAGCCTGGGGAAGGCTCACCGTTCTTCTGGACGGTATGAGCGTGCTCACGGTTGCGGACACATTTGCGCTCGAACGGCTCTGCGATCTTTATGCAGAAATTCTGCAATAGCGCCAGATAGTCGATATCGAAGGGCGCACCATAAAATGGCTTCAGAATTTAACGCCCTGCGAGAGGCTGAAAAAACACTCAAGATAGCGCTGGGCAAACTTGAGAAGCACGTTGCACTGATGCCGATGAACAACGCAAAAAAAGTTGCTGAGTCATTGAGGCAGGTGGTGATCAGTTCTGAGGCGCTCAAAACATTTGCAGCCAGCATTGAAGGCGGCAAGCGCGTAAGCGTACCGGTTGGGTGTGGCATTTGACCAGACCGCTGAAAAGTCAGGTCAGATGATGGCGTAATGGCCAAACGCGTTCAAAATGACCCAGGATGGCGCGGTGGTTCTCGCCGATAAAATTAACTATCTGGGCAACACTGGCCCGGCTAATGCACAAAAGATTTCCGACATTGTCCCCAGCATTGGTCTTCTGGGTGGTGTTGCAGGCGTGGCTTCCGGTGAGATTGCCGCGATGGGCGCAACCATCACGGGTATGGGCGTGGAGTCGGAGATTGCAGCAACGAGCATCAAAAACTTCATGCTTTCCCTTACATCCGGCAAGTCGGCTACGGCGTCACAAAAGAAAGCGCTTAAGTTTATCAAGATTGATCCGGCCCGCTAGCGGCTGACATGCAGAAAGTTTCACGCACCGCGATGCTGAAGGTGCTGGACTCTCTCGCTAATGTGCCCAAAGACAAACCGGCTGTGGTAATGAATGCGCTATTTGGTAAGGGGTCGCTTGGTGCTTTCGCGCCTCTGCTGGCCAACCTCGACTTACTGCGCACCAACTTCAATCGCTTTGCGGATGGCAAGACGGGAATGATGTTGTTGAAGTTATGGGTGGGTGGCACAGCACGATTGAAGGTGTCAGCGCTGTTATGGCTGGCGTATTCACTGTGCGCACCGTAGGCACTCTGAAAACTGCGCTCACAACAGCGACTTCACTTTCCGGCGTGCTGGCGCAGATAGCTTCACTAGGTGCTCTGACGGTGTCCATCGGCGTTGCGATTTACATCTTCAAAAAACTCAATGATATTGCTGAAGCAGTCACTGAAAAGGACGGCACAACTTCCTTCTGGCAATCCCTGAAGAACAGCTGGAGTGCTGGCGGCTAGTATAACAATCAGCAGGGCGGTCCGGGCTATCAGTCAGCGGTCCCGATTTCACGCCCACAGAAGGGTGAGCTGAAGGTGACATTTGATAATGCTCCACCAGGCATGCGCATCGCGCCAGCGGGTAATACTTTGCCCTGGCTTAACTATGTTATCGGATATAACCGCTTCTCAAACCAGTAACCCGCTTAGGTGGTTTTTTGTAGGGAAAAAATATGTCAGCAGGTTACCCACCAATTGGCGGCGGAGTTCGACAATGTAGCTTTTGTCACAGAAGTAACCATACCGTTGGCGGCGGCGGTGTCGGCGTCCAATATAGTGGCGGCATTAATCAATGCTCCCCAATCGACATCATTTCGCTTCGTCTCGCTATTGAGGACATTAATAAAACGCTGGAAGTCGTTATCGAGGCATTTGGACCACTCAACCATTCTGGCATGATCTGCTGCCGGAGTAGTAAACCCCCAGTGCAGCGGATGAAGAAGAAAACGTGAGCCTGGATTGGCTCGGCGCTCAGTGCCTGCCATAAAAATGACGTTAGCGACTGATTCAACATTACTAATGTTATGAGTGATTACCGATACTGGTAGTGACTTTAGAAAGTGATAGGCGGTAAATCCCGATATCAGGTCGCCACCACCGCTTGAGATATGGATTAGAAGTGATGATGCTCCATTCCCAACTGCTTGAAGACAGCATTGTTGAAAAGAAGATAAGGTTTGAGCTGTGACTGGGCATAAAAAGTGAACTGTATGCAGCATACCTTCATCCTTAAGGAAATTTCGAACATCAACATAAGTCTGATTCACTAAATTTGTAATCCTGACATTTGATCAGTAACCCGCTCCGGCGGTTTTTTTTATTTCACGATGACTTCTGCACCAAGTTTGCCTTGACTGCGCCGACACTCGAGACATCAGGTTTATCAAAGAGTTAGATCAGTTCAAGCTATGCCGGTGCATTCCTACCCCTGACCCGGCGTCACTTCGCATGGCTCCCATGCGGCACTTGGAAACCGGGCCGTTTGAAGAGCCGTCATGGCGAAAATCAAATACGTTTACGGTTCAACAGTGGATGCTTGGCCAGAACCGCGACCACAAGCGGATCACGCCAAGCAGGTTCAGCAAGCAAACCATCGCTCGCCCACATCGTCTGACTGTGTGAATCCTGGGTCGTAGAGGTCTTCGCGAAGCCCCTTGATCTGCTGCGATAAGGAGACTTTAATCAAATGGATATCGACTTCTGGATCATCGTCCCGGCACTTTGCCAGGAAGGCGCTCAGATGTGGTGGCGTGATGCCGTCGGACAAGGCAATGCGCAGTTGGCCGTCATAGCCAGCAGCAACGGATCGGGCGCCATCGCGGGCCTGTTGCAAGGCGGTAAATATGCGCGGTACATGCTCCTTGAAGACCTCCCCGGCACGCGATAGGCGAGTGCTGCGCGTGTTGCGGATGAATAGGCGCACGCCCAGGTCTTCTTCCAGTTCTTTGATAGCGCGAGACAGCGGCGATTGCTCGATGTGTAGCCGCTCGGCGGCGCGAGCGAAGTGGAGTTCTTGCGCTACAGCCAGTTAACATCGTAAATGACGTAATTCCATAGCTGACCGCCTTGATAATTCATGCACTCGATGATGAATCAACTGTTCATCACGGTTCGCCTTCCGCGATCGCCTCATCGATTCATTCGCGATTATTTTTTGCTGGAAGTTCCCGGTTGACGAGCCAAAGCGCGAGGCCGATCAGTATTCCTCCCGCAGCCTGCATCCAGGAAATTGCCGTGTCCAAGATGAAGTACGCAAGGATGACCGTGAACAGCGGAGCCAGGAACAGAAATCCGCTAGTCCTCGTTGCTCCACCTCTTTTCAGTGCCACGAACCAGAGGCCAAATGAGCCAGTTGACGCGGGAATGGAAAGCCAGAGAAACCATCCCCATTGCTCCCTCGTTACGTTATCGGGCCATTTCTCGCCATTGATGTAGGCAATGACTAGAATGGCGATCGCGCCCACAAGCATTTGCCAGAAACTCAAGGCCCAAGGCGCGAACGGCAATGCCGCACGTTTATTGATGAGCGTCGCGCTTGCCCAGCAAAGCGCAGAGACGATGCCGATTATTTCGCCAGCCAGGGCCATCCCGCCAGAAAACATGGATGGGCTGAAACCAATGGCAAGCGCCACGCCGACAACGCCAAGCAGTAACCCGGCGAGCCTTGCTCGGTGCAGGCTCTCCCCAAGAAAGATGCGACCCAGGAGGGCAACCCAGATCGGGTTGGTGAACAGTAGGATGGCGGCGGTCGATGCGGGGATGAACTGCATGGCCCAGAACAGCAGCCCCATGACGGCGGCCGTCTGAAGCAAGCCAATCATCAGGGTCGCTAGCGCAACATTACGCAGCCCTGCTTTGGTTGGCAGGAGCGCGGCGACAATATTTCGCTCGCCGGCCAGCACTAGCGGCAAGGTCGCCAGGGCCGCGACAAAGAAGCGCCACCCGACCAGGATCATCGGTGTGAAGCCCTGCTGTAGCAGGATTTTTCCTGCGACGAAGCTGGACCCCATCAAGAAGGTCGATGCGAAGAGCGTGACAAAAAAGCCAGCCTGGCTAAATGCAGGAGCGTGGGATTTTCGTGCCATCAGCGTGTCCCCTGTTGGCAGCTTGTAAATTCCGAGATACGGGAAGCCAATGCTTCCGGCACATCCTCTGGCAGGAAATGCCCAGCCTCATCGAATACCTTGATTTGGGCATTGGGCATCTTTCCGCCCAATCGCTCTGCAAAGTGTAACGGCTGGAATGAGTCGAGCCTGCCCCAGACAAGGAGCGTAGGCACGGCCAACTTCTCGACGTCTTCCATGCGCGAGGAAAGTTCTTCTGCCCTCAACGCCCGGGCTGCACGCAGGTATGCGTGCCTCCCGTCGATGCCATGGAACGGACGCTCATAGGCATCAACCAGTTCAGGGGTAACTCGATCGATATGGAACATGCCTCGTGAAAAGCCTTTCGCTAGGCCCTTCTTCAGATCGAAATCTGCCGCGCCAAGGATTTCGTCCCAAACCGGCTCCTTCAAGCGGGCAATCCCAGGCTCTGGAAACGAGTCATAGAGGATGGAGTCGATCAGAACGAGGCGATCCAGAATTTCGGGATGGTTGATGGCCACGAGCTGGGCAATCCCACCTCCGATGTCGTGGCCCACTATGGTCGCGCGCTTCCACTCCAGGGCCGAAAGCGCCTGAAAGATGATTTCGGATTGCGCCAGGATTCCAAGGTCCGCGTCCGAAGGCTTGTCGGAATCGCCATAGCCGAGAAGGTCGAACGCAAGCACTTCATGGCCTGATGCGGCGAGGAGCGACATGACGTTGCGCCAAAGATGGCGGCTCGTAGGAATACCGTGAACAAGGGCTATTGCACTTCCGCGGCCCTGGCGCGTGTAGGCAATGCGGTGACCTGCCACGTCAAGATAACCATTTTCAAGAATTTCGTTATTCATGGCACCTCCTCATGTTGAAAGAGCAGAAACTATCACTGATGGCTCACCGCGCTCCATCCGCATGAACCGCAAGGATTTCGCAGATCACTGAATTTCGCGGAGTGGGCACGCCGAGTCGGCGGCCTCTGCTGCTGACGCTGCCGCTGAGCCACTGCACTTACAGCCGGTTTCCGCGTTTAAGGTCGCGCAACATGGAAGCAGTCATGTCGGCGGGCAGTTGGTCGCAGAAGCGAAGCCGGTCCAGGGCAAAGTCGGCGGCGAGGTTGGCGCCTTCGGCCCGGCCGACGTCCACCACCTCCTGCATGACGCCTTCGAGCAACTTGCGGGAGGCCGGGTTGCCGCGCACCACGCCTATCGGGCGCCGGGTGGACGCGGTGGTCGCCGACAGGCCAACCAGGAAAACGAATTTCTCCCAGATCACTCTGGTGATGTCGTCGCTGATCTCGGCGTCGATCCCCGACTGGATACAGGCCCGATGGAAGCGCTCGATATGCGCGCTGCGATAGCCGCCGTACTCGCCAAAGACCAGCTTCTGCAAGTTGTTGGCATGACCGATGACGCCCGGAGCCTCGATGGTTGCCGCGATGTAGCAGATGCCACCTGCTACCGGCTTTTCTCCGAGCGTGGCTCTCAGCAATTCGTCCTTGATCACCCCGTTCTGGAACGAGATCACCATCGTTTCGGGTCCGATCAGCGGCTTGATCGCTTTGGCGGCCGTCTCGGTATCCCAAAGCTTGACACCGAGCAGAACGACATCGACTGGCCCGACGTTCGACGGCGTGTCGGTTGCTCTGGGCGTGGGGACATGCATCTCCCCTAGCGCGGACTGCGCACAGTGAGGCCTTGGGATTTGATGGCAGCCAGGTGCGCCCCTCTGGCAATGAAGCTGACGTCGTTGCCTCCGAGGGCCAGTTTGGCTTCGAAATAGCCACCTACGCCTCCGGTGCCCATGATCGCGATCTTCATCCATGGCTCCATTCTTGAATATGAATTCAAGAAAATTCTAGCTTCAATAACCATCTATGGCAATGTATGCTTGAGCCTTGTGATAATTCTTGATTGATGAATCATCAATAAGCTATGGGCCGAATACGAAACTTTAACCGCGATGCGGTGCTTGAGAGCGCGGTGGATGTCTTTTGGGAGCGGGGCTATGACGGGGCAGGCATGCAGGAGATCTGCCGGGTCACCGGGCTCAACCCGGGCAGCGTCTACGCCGCCTTCGGTGACAAGCACGGCCTCTTCATCGAGGCTTTGAAGAGCTACATGGCGTCCATGTCGCGAGAGACGATCGCGCGCCTGAACAGCAATCCGTCCGGTCGGGCCGGCATTGCCGACTACTACGCGGCGCTCATCGAAGCGATGCTGGACGGCAAACGGCGCTGGGGATGCCTTGTGACGAACTCGATCGTTGAGTTCGCCATGAATGATCCGCAGATCAGCGAAGCCTTCCAACTCCACCTGGCCAGGCTGGAAACGGCCTTATCTGGCGCGATCGAGCGGGCAAAGCAAGCGGGAGAACTATCGCGGGACGTCAATGCGGCCGAAGCGGCCGTATTTCTCGTATGTACGACGCAAGGACTCAATGTTCTGGCCAAGACCCGGCCCAGCCAGCGCACGCTGGAGGCGATCACGCGGCATGCATTCACGGCGGTTGGATTCAAGGCCTGAATAGCCATCTGTCCAAGTCGTAGTAGGTGCGCTGCCGCGAGTTGTTCCAGGACTGGCGCACCAAGATCGAGGGTAAGCATGCCCCGTTAGGGCGCTCAATGCGGTGACGGGGAACCAGAATTCCAGCCCACGCGCAATCCTCCCCAGAACGCCTTGCTCATGCTGCCGTTGAAAACATCAAAAACTAATCGCCGCGATCCCTGTTAGTACGATCACCGCTCCGACTATGCGGCGTGCTAGATGCCCCTCACGAAAGAGCCTGTACGCGAAGAGAGAGCCGATGATGATGGACGACTCACGCAGAGGGGCGACCAGCGCGAGCGGTGCCGTCAGCATGGTGGTTAGCACGAGGATGTAGGCCAGTGGGGAGAATATGGCCACTATGAGTATAGGCACGGCATCAGCACGGATAACTGTGTGAATGTGGTGCCATCGGCGCAGTGCGCTTGGAGTCAGGATCAGGGTTTGCAGAAGCAGTGTGCCAGCGTAGTAGCTCACGGGCGCCAAATGCAGCGACGTGACCGCGTAGCTGTCCCAGACGGTATAGCTTGCGATGGTGGCCCCCGTAGCACCCCCCCAAAACATCCCCTGGAGCGGGCGGCGGGTTCCGCTTCTAAACGGGTTGCCGGTAACGACAAGAATGCCTAAGACGACGAGGAGCGCGCCGAAAAGCGCGACGAAGGAGAGCCGCTCCCCCAGAAGAAAAATCGCAAAAAGCATTGTCAGTACCGGCCCCGTGCCACGGGCGATCGGGTAAACCACCCCAAGTTCGGCACGATCGTAGCCAGCCTGCAAGGTCAGGGAATACGCAATGTGCAATGCCGCCGAAGCGGCCGCTCCAACCCCGAGTCGCCAATCGATCGCCCCTTGGTCCTGAACCATAAGAACGAGGCCGATCGGGACCCACAGCAGCGTCGAAGCACAGCTATAAGCCCAGACGAACAGTAAAGTGTCTCCCCGCTTGTACTTCGAGGCCAGGTTCCACACCGCATGGGCGACCGCTGCGGCGAGAATCATTGCGATGGTCCCTGGCTGCATCAGGAAATGTCGGGAAGATCGATGCCCGCCCGCTCCGCCAAGCGGGCCCGCTCTTGATCGCGCAGCGCCAGGGATGCGACCAACGCATCGATAACGACGAGCTGAGCCAATCGACTTCCCGCAGCGGCCATCTGTGCCGGTAGTGGTACGCCACCGACGACAAGCGCGACGTCGGCGAGGGTCGCCAGGGGCGTGTCGTACTGATTGGTGACTGCGATCAGCGAGGCGCCAGCCGAGGATGCCGCATCCGCGACGGCTAGCGTTGAAGACGTGCGGCCGGTCGAGCTGACCGCGATGACGACGTCTTCTGCGCCCAAGAGCCGTGCCGCGATCATGGCCGACAAATGATCCGTGATGCCCACGGTCATCACGCCGATCGTACGCAAACGGAAGACCGCATCGGCGGCAACCGTCGAGGAAGGTCCAGCACCGAACGCAAACACTTGGCGCGCGCGCTGGATAAAGCCGACGGCTTTATCCAGCGCAGAGAGTTCGATGGCTCCACTGAGCGCGGTCAGCGCATCGGTACCAGCACGAATGGATGTTTCGAGCACTGAGGCTGACGTCGCATCCGCGGCGAGTGCTTCAGGAGGCGCGAAGAACCGGGCTGTGCCGCGAGCACGAGCGATCTCGATCTTCAGCTCGGTAAACCCGCTGAACCCGAGCGCACGTGCAGCGCGGATCACTGTCGGCGGAGAAACGCCGGCATGGGCGGCAACCTCGGCGGTCGTGCTTGCTCCAAAAAACAAAGGATCGGCGAGCAGGAGATCGACAACTTTCGCCTCGCTTGCGGCGAGGCCGCCGCTGCGGGCTTGAATGCTGCCGATCCATTGCTGCAATCGGTGTTCGCTTTCTGAAACGCTATTACCATTTTCATTTTTCATGTGTAATATATTACATGCGCCGCGTGAAGGGCACAACCATCACGTGGACACATACCGTTAAAGGAGGCCGCTTTCATGAATCCTGAAATCAACCCTGGCGTCGCTGTCGTCGGTCCAGGTGCCATTGGCACCACGATCGCGGCGGCGCTACACGAGGTCGGCCGCACGCCGTTGCTGTGTGGACGCAGCCCCCGCGATCACCTAACCCTCCAAAATGACGGCCGCTTTGTCACCGTACCTGGTCCTGTTCGGACGAATCCGACACAAATTGCTCACACGGCTGATCTTGTTTTTTTGGCAGTCAAGGCGACACAAATCGAGGCGGCAGCAGAATGGCTCGCGGTGTTGGTCGGGCCGGAAACAGTGATATGCGTTTTGCAGAACGGGATCGAACAGTTGGATAGGGTTCGCCCGCTTTCGCCACACGGGAAAATCGTTCCTGCCGTCGTGTGGTTCCCTGCGCAGGCGCAATCCGACGACTCGGTACGCTTGCGTGGCGAAGCGCGCCTCAGCCTGCCGGAAACGTCAGCTTCCCGCGTAGTGGCCGCAACGCTGCAAGGCACACGGTGCGCCGTAGATTTGGCCGCGAACTTCAGCTCGCTAGCTTGGCGCAAGCTGATGCAGAACGCGGTGGCTGGCCTCATGGCACTTACGCATCGCCGCTCAGGCATGTTCGGCCGCGCTGATATTGCTAGGCTTACGTTGGCTTATCTGCAGGAATGCCTGGCCGTGGCACGTGCAGAAGGTGCTGAACTCGGCGACGAAGTGCCGCAAGAGATCCTCGACAAGTTCCGGGGGGCACCCACAGACATGAGCACCTCCATCCTCACGGATCGAGAAGCTGGCCGACCGCTCGAATGGGATATCCGCAACGGCGTCATTGCGCGTCGAGGCCAGATTCACGGCATTCCGACCCCGATCAGCGACATCCTGGTGCCGCTTCTTGCGGCTGCGAGCGACGGCCCCGGTTGACCCTAGAGGCGATGATTGCTCTGTTATTTCTCTTCTTTCTCGCCCTTGGTGCTGGTGTGCTCAGCGGCGTCGTCGGCACCGGCTCGTCGCTCATCATGCTGCCCGTCCTCGTCACGCTGTACGGGCCACGGATCGCTGTACCTGTTATGGCGATTGCGTCCTTGTTCGGGAACATCGGGCGGGGGATTGCCTGGTGGCACGAAATCTGTTGGCGGCCGGTGTTTGCCTATTCGTTGGCGGGAGTTCCTGCGGCTGTGCTCGGGGCGCACACGCTGCTGGCGATCTCTCCTGCCACTGTGGACGTGTTCCTGGCAGCTTTCTTCCTTTCGATGATCCCGCTGCGCCGCCTCATCAGACGATCGAACCTCCATCTGAACCTCTGGCACATGAGTTTTGCCGGGGCGATTGTCGGGTTCCTGACCGGATTCGTGTTGTCCACCGGGCCGCTCAGCGTGCCGGTATTCACCGGATACGGAATGAGTAGCGGTGCATTTCTAGGATCGGAGGCGGCAAGCGCTACCCTGCTCTACGCAGGCAAGCTTGGTACGTTCGGTGTGTCAGGCGCACTTACGCGGCCCGTCATCGCACGTGGACTTGCCATCGGCATCGCATTGCTCGTCGGTTCGATGATTGCGAAACGTCTCGTCCAGCGACTCCAGACGCACACATTCGAGCTTCTCATCGATGCTGTTCTCGTCGCTGGGGCGGCAGGAATGATCCTCTCCCTCAACGGATGAGCGGAAGCGGAAAAGGTGTAATCGCTCGCTTCAATTCACGCCGTTTCAACCAATAGTTGGCCCACGTTGCCGCCCGATCTTCCAAGATACTCTGCCACCGCGTACCGTCGTGGCGAGCTGCTGCCCCAGCCGCTGTTCGATCGCAGGTCGTCACGGCACCAACGAGAAACCCATGCTGTCATCGGCTATCGCGTAGCGTCCGCTAGCGAGCATGACGAAACACCGGTAGAGGCCGGCCCGCGTTGCCCGAGTCGTTAAGTCATGACTGGATTGTCTGGAAGTTCTGGCGTTTCCGGTCGTACGAAGCACACGGACATGCCTGTGTTGGTGCGGGCTTTACGCACCATACGGCACGGTGCTGAAACCGCTCTGTGCCGCGTCTTCTTCACGTGCAGACTGACTTTCGATGCGGCACGGTGCCTCATCCTTTTGTCTTGCCTTCCGCCTTTGTCCCTCGCTATCGCTCCTGACAGCGGCGGTCCAGTGTTGCCGCTATGCATACGGCCAGTTTTTTGGCGAATACGGTGATGATCGCGGGCAAGGCAAGATACCTGCAAGTGAGACGGCCACGCAGGGCAAGCGCCAAGGCGATGATGATATGACCTTGCGCGACGCAATGTCCTTGGGTTCGCCACCGCGAAGCGCCTATGCCGCAACTAGCTCGAAAACCAGTAGTGGCAAACAATGGCTGGAATTTGGCCTAACCTATTGCCCTGAAAGACCTTTCATGCCGCTGCCTCGTCTCTCAAAGTACTTGACAGCGGACATTTTTTATTACCCGGAGCTCGCATGAGCTGGATTGATAATCTGCAGGATGCTTCACTGCGTGGCGTGCCCTTTAAGGTCGATGAGGATGAAGCAACTTTCGGCAGACGCATGCAGGTCCATGAATACCCTAACCGAGATAAGCCATGTGCTGAAGATATGGGGCGCGCAACACGGCGCTTCATCGTTCAGGCGTATCTTGTCGGCGATGACTATTTTGAGCAGCGTAACAATCTAATCGAGGCAGTTGAGAAGCCCGGAAGTTGCAAGCTGGTTCATCCTTTTTATGGGGAAAAGACCGTCACCGTTACGGATGAAGTTCGCGTAAGCCATACCAAAGACGAATGCCGCATGTGCCGCGACAGCCTCAGCTTCATCGAATCAGTTGAACTGTCATTTCCTAAAGCCGGTATTGCAACAGGAATGAAGCTAACTGGCGCTGCAACATTGATGAACGATTTTCTGTTATCGGCATTTGAAGCGTTTGGGCTTGATGGCCTCCCAGACTTCACGCCAATCGGACTGATGTATGATGCATCGGAGATGTTCAATACCGTGACTGACGCCATGCAGTACGTGGATTCCGGTATCAGTGCTGCTTCACGACTGATGCAGGGTGATTTGTCATTACTGCTGATGCCGCCGTCCAGTGGCATGAATTTTGTGAATCAGCTTCAGGCCATGTGGCGTGCGGGTACAAAACTGAATGGCAATGTCACAGATCTGATCTCAATGGTCAAAGGTCTCAGCGGCATTACGCTAGATACCGGACTTGCCCCGCGTGGGGTGTGGAAAACTGACAGTGCCAGCACTCAGGCCAGAACGCATCAGCGCAATTACGTTGCGCAGGCCATACGCACATGATCGCTCAGTGAGGTGGTAAATACGGTAACGAGCCTTCCCAAATCCTCATGGTGTTCATACTTCATGATTTTGACTTGGAGTCGAAGCAAAAGGTCATAGCTGACGCGTTGAGAACGGCGCTGGCGTTGAATAATCCTGAGCGATCAGAGGTGCAGGTGAAGGTGCTGGATAGATAGACATAAAAAAGCCCGCTCACGAGCGGGCCAACCACTAAAATTGCTGTGTTAGTCTTAAATTTTTCGCGGAGCTTTTTACCACTCCGTCAGTAAGAATTATCGGCAGCCTTAGAAAAATCTTTATGAAAATGCAAAAAAAGCCCGCATAAGGCGGGCATAAATTCGTTCAAATGAAATTTTCTCGTAGGCGTTACGCTTGCTGTGTGTAACCCGTCGCTATAGTAGCAACAACACTTAGCATGATCAGAAAATGATCGATGATAACTATTACTGAGTGGAGTAATGGATTTGGTTCCGTTACAAAAGTGATAGTTATACTTCCAAAAAAAAGCCCGGCACTGATGGAGTCCGGGCTGCACGATGGGTGCGAATCATTATCAATCGGAGTTTGTCGTCAATACAGGGAAGTAGAAGCGACATTAATAATAATAGGATGGCTCTAAGGAAATGCTAGCGAAGCGGGGAAATGGATAATCGATCAAAAAACCGGCGCGGTGGCCGGATGGGGATTACTTCTCTCTGAGAATGAATGATATTACATTGTCGCTTTGAGTCAATTCAGATGCACTAAGTTGGGTAATTGCATTTAGTTCAGATGCAGGTAATCCGAAAATATCAATTAGAACAGTTGTCTTCATTATTGAATGAGTGTCAAGCAACTTTAGTAGTTTGTTTAATAATTGAGGTGTTTCTTTAGGTATAACATCATCAAGTGGATCCTTACGTTTAAAAGGGGGTAATTGCCTAAAAACATAAACTTTTCTGATTATCACTCATTAGATTTAAGCTATGAGCTATCATTGTTATGCTTCCAATAGATGCTCTCCATCGCCCTTTTAACTGCTCAAGAGCAGATAAATTTGGAGAATAATACTATCTACCAAACGTGTTTGATGGCATTAAAAAACAAGAGGCAAAGTAGTCAGCCTGGCTTTCCACAATATCAAAAAGTTTCTTATCTTCTAAATAATCATTTTCAACGGTCCTATGCATTATGAGATGGCCTAGTTCATATGCAAGACTAAACCGCATCCTAACGGCTGTCTTCGAGCGGTCTAGAACCACAATAAGGCGATCACTTTCCCAGAATGAAAAGGCATCAACTTTTTCACCAGAAGATAGGCGGGATATTACGATTCCTTTATTCTTTAAAAGTTTAGTAAGGTTAGCTATAGGGCCGTCACCCAACAGCCAGTACCTTCTAACTTTTGTGGCAATCTCTTTGATATCAGATTTTTCGAGTAATTAAAATCAGCAATATCTAGATCAGGCAATGTTACAGGTGGAAGTTGAGAATATTTGCTGCATTCCTTTAAAATTAGTGCAATCCAACGCCCTCTCGCACGACCGCTCATTCTTGCTTTTTTGGTTGCAGTGCTACGGCTGCGAAAGTGTACAGCTCCCACAATTTCTGGGGAGCTGTTATTGGATACAAAAAATCGCTCAGGAAAGCCGAGAATTTTTGTCAGGACCATTAAAGTTTCATGGGATGGAGTTTTTATCCCTATTTCGAAAGATGAAATAGCTTGCCTAGAAATATCAAGCACTGTTGCTAGTTCAGCCATGGTTAAACCTTTGGCCTCTCGCGCCTCAGTGAGCCTCAACCAAACGTCTCTTCCGCCCATAGTTCTCTTCCCTGAGCTACTACTTCCTGCCAGCCCCCACGGCCAGATTCTCTCACCGGTCATCCACCCGGCGCATAAGCTCCGCTTGCGATGAACCAAATCAGCAGTGCTAAACCTGCGATGATTATGGCAACCGGGAAAAGATATCCAATTTTCATTTTATGTTATCTCTCCTGTAAAGTGACCACTCTTCAAGCCGTTCTCCGCCCGGGAGAGTGCAGTATCCATCATCGCCCCCCAACCCCCTGACAATATCCATCTTGCCTCCTACCTTAGTGCAATAGACTGAGGCTGGATTACCCATGACAATGTTCTCAGAGTTTTTTCTCTGCATATCGCAAGCTGAAAGAATAATGATGCCGATAAGAATCAAAGCACAGTTCATTTGCATTTCTTAATTATTCGAAAGTCTCTTCCGGCCACTACTCACCTGTAATGCGCTGCTTCATTTCACGATGATGCTTGTGATAATCCTCATCGCACTCAGCCGAGCAGTAGGCTGTATCTGCAACCACTGGTTCATCCGTACACCATATGCAATTGCCATTGCGGCTGACAAGACGTGGCGCACGTGCGAAAAGAGCTGCGGAAAGTCGTGCCTCTTCGCGTTCTTGTGCCAGATCGATATCGTCCATAATTCATCTCCTTCATTTTTTAGCTGATGTTTTTACTACAAGCGTAGCTGCTTCTCAATGTTTCAATCGACAAACCGCAGACTTGGATGATTCATCCCTACGTCAATCGCATCTGCACACTTAAGCAATTCAGCAGCTGGATTTGACCCTATATATCCAGACGCATTTTCTCTCTTACGGTTGCGATAATTTCCTGCGTATAAATTCCCGCGGCGAACGATACCGGCACCTTTGTAAGTCGTCATAATAACCTCCTGAAGTGTGTGAGCCGAGTGCATTAAAATAATAGTTATCAGCTGGTGAACAAGAAAAAGAGGATGGCAATGACGCTTCGCGTAAGCGGTTTTAGGAAAATTTTTAAATCAAATGCGTCATGATGAGTTTATTTTTCAAATCAGACTTACAGGCATGGCTCAACCGTTAATGCATGCTATGCATCACTCATTTGTTGCCGAAAAAACATCATCGGGACTGCGTTAGGCCTACTTGATATTCGCGTACTGTATGGCCACCGCTACGGCAGCAGTTTCAAAAGCTAAGTATCAGGTTGTATTTAGTAAAAAAAACCATACAGCGCGGGTAAGGTTCCTTATAACGGTGATATCTCTTTTTGCTTCAGATGGTTTCCGCTGTAAAACTTTCATTATCACATTGCATATATTGATTTATAGGGCCACTTGAAGCTGTCGTAAAATCGGGTCAACTGCCGGCACCATTTCCAACCATTTTCCATATTTTATGCCGGGGATAGATCCTCCTCTGATGGTCTTGTTCAGCTTCCAGCTTCCTGAAAAGTACCCCAGACTTCCTCTTCTGTCTTGTTTCGATTATTAAGTGGCGGGCAGTTAACGCTGCTGATGTCTTTCATCCGCGAATTATCAGCAGAGTGCTCTCTGATTCAGAAATTTTGATCATTGCACCTTTAGTCATTAAACCAGTTCTTAAAATTCCATGTAAGACTAGTAATATCGGCTTAAATGGCAAGCGCAAGCGGGGGACGTATTTAAATGGGACTGCCCTGTAGCGGCAATCTTGATAAATTTTTACGCTGCCGGCGGTGATATAATATTATTTAGTGTCTCTGCTAATGACTGAAATATGACCATTTTTTTCCAGGATGGCGAATTTTATCATGGACAGGTCATCAATCCCCTGGCTTGTTCGCGCCGACACCATGATGTCATCCAGTGTGATACCGGTTTTTTTCATTTTGTCTTCCATCGGCATGCCATATTCGACCAGGAGCACCGCGGAGCCATCCAGCATATAATCAGCCCAGCGTGTTCTTTTCTTGATGAAACCAAAAATAATATCCAGAACGATAAGTGTGATGATTGTAAGCGCGGCGCCAGTGACTGAAAAATCATCCCCCAGTAAGGCCTGCTGTGTCGCTTCACTTATTATTAGGAGAAGAATGAGATCAAATGATGTCATCTGGAGCAGCGCTCTCCGGCCCGCAATCCGGAATACCACTAAAAGAACGAGGTAGATCCCTGCCGCACGAAGTACCGTTTCCATTTCAGGCTCCTGTCATGGGTAGACAAGCTGAAAGAAAGATAAGGGCTTATTTCCGTCTACAGTGACGAAAGTTCGTCCCGCGCCAGCTTTGCGGGGTTGCAAACCCAGCCAGATAGTCTGTTGCCGTGCGGGAATCAACAGATGATATTCCAAGATGAGTTTTCTCCCATCACTGAATGCACGAAAGGGCTGAGGGTGTAGCGTCAGCACCTCATAATTTTCCATAAAATCCCCCCCGAGTGAGATGCGGGACATTTCTGTGCCGGACGACACATACGTTATCTTCATATCCATACCGCTGAGCACTCTGCCGAAGCGCTCATAGATAATCTGTGTGGTGCCATCCCCGGCGCGACCCTCGCTGAAATAGCCTTTAGAAAAAACGCCGGCCATCCCTGAAAGAATGAAAATGATGAGGAAACCCGTTCCCCATCTTTTCAGCTTGTCTTCAAAATTTATCCACCGTTGATCTTCATGAACGCGCTCCGGTCTATCGGCTTCTTTATTCTGATTCATCGTGGCTATCCCTTCAGTTAACTTCTGGCAGAAATATAAGGCACTTAAAAATTTGGCAGGATAGGCTGCCTGATAACGTCTTCCATGCATAACTCAGGGGATAATTTTCCTATCGCGTTCATGGACGTAAGAACCGGAATATTTTTTACGTCTTTCGTCCTTTTAAATTCTAGAGCGGTTTACAGAAAGCCGATAATCGGCTATATCTTCACCATCCTTGAAAACGATCTGAATAAAAGCTGTGTGTCTCTGTGTTTTGTTGTTAAACAAGCAGTTATAAATTAATCTGAAAGTATATCATGGCAAAAACAGGACACGAAAGTTTGATCGGACAGACACGTCAGAAGAGCCCGGGGCCGGAGCTCGCCCCTTTCGCATGGGCTTTGCTGGTTTCTCTGCATATGCACCTTAAGGGAAACCTATGTTCAGAACTTCAGTAGCATCTGCACTCATGCGTAGGCTGGATGATTGCAGAAAACGTCCTTATTTCCTAAATCACTTGCCGCTGAAATTGACTGGTTTATTACTGCAGAAAGATGCAAGGGCGAAGGGCTGTGACTGCAATGTTTAACGTAGATAATCTGGTCGTTCATTAATAATATTATTTCAGTATTATTTACCCGCTAGGCTTCATTTTTTTATCTTTCTGGCTTCGCTTATTCTAGCGCGCTGCTGGTGACCAAATCTCAATATATACCGGTCGTTTGTCATAAGTCGGAATATATACCTATGCTTTAATTATCTGTATTCAGAGAACAGGAGTATTTCAATGAGTAAGGCAAACGGCATTCCCGCTTCAGATACACATTCTCCTGCTGACGCTTATCCTGTTCCGCCTTTCGCACATCAGAAACAGCCTTTTCCTGGTCTGACCGGTAAAAAGAATCCGCGTCCCGATCACGGTGAAGCATCCTACAGGGGAAGCGGACGTCTTGCAGGCAGAAAGGCGCTCATTACGGACGGGGACTCCGGGATCGGACGCGCAGTTGCCATCGCGTTTTCACGCGAAGGTGCTGACGTTGTCATCAACTATCTTCCTGCGGAAGAAGAAGATGCTCAGGAAGTGGTTGAACTGATCCGGGCAGAGCACGGTAAAGTTGTCGCGATCCCAGGCGACATCCGCGAAGAGTCTTTCTGTCAGCTGCTGGTCAGTCAGACTGCTGGCGCGCTGGGTGGACTTGATATACTTGTCAATAACGCTGGGCGTCAGCAGTTTTGCGAGTCGATAACCGATCTCAGTACCGAGGATTTTGACTCCAGGTTCAAAACGAACCTCTACGCCATGTTCTGGATCACCAAAGCGTCGCTTGAATATCTCCCCCGTGGCGCATTAATAATTAACACCTCTTCCGTTCAGGCCTTCAAGCCCAGCGATATTCTCCTGGATTATTCCCAGACCAAGGCAGCTATCGTCGCCTTCACCAAATCACTTGCTAAACAGCTTGGCCAGAAAGGGATAAGGGTCAATGCCGTCGCGGCGGGTCCATACTGGACTGTCCTGCAGTGCTGTGGCGGACAGCCACAGGAAAAAATAGAAAAATTTGGCGCCTCTTCCCCGCTGGGCCGCCCGAGTCAGCCCGCCGAAATTGCCCCTCTTTACGTGACGCTGGCCTCCCCCGAAAGCAGCTATACCTCCGGTCAGGTCTGGTGTAGCGACGGTGGGACCGTAACGTTGTAATGGTTTTAAATTTTACCAACGGGTTCTCGGGCGGCTCTATTAGGCTGCCTGAGCATTCCATCGATAACGGCGTGTATCCAGGCAGCCATGCCTCAGGCTTCAGCGGTATGCCCTCCGCTCACAGTCCGGGGCCAGCAGAGATACCTCAGGAAGGATTGCAAAAATATGAAAGCCCTTACTTACCATGGCCCCCATAAAGTCAGCGTAGACACCATGCCTGATCCAGAGTTACAGGCTTCAGATGATATTATTCTTCGCGTAACCGCTACCGCAATCTGCGGCTCCGATCTTCATCTCTATCGGGGTAAAATTCCGGGAACCCATCATGGCGATATTTTCGGCCACGAATTTATGGGGGAGGTTGTCGAAGCCGGGACGGCAGTGACGGCTGTCAGCAAGGGGGACCGCGTGGTTATACCGTTTGTGATCGCTTGCGGCGACTGTTTTTTCTGCCACCTCAGCCAGTATGCAGCCTGCGAGAACACCAACAGCGCAAAAGGCGCGGCCCTCAATCGCAAGAATATTACCTCGCCGGCAGCGCTGTTTGGCTACAGCGATCTCTATGGCGGGATCCCTGGAGGTCAGGCGGAATATGTGCGCGTGCCCAAAGCGAATACAGGTCCTTTTAAGGTGCCGGACACGCTGTCAGATGAAAAAGTTCTCTTCCTCTCGGATATCCTGCCAACGGCCTGGCAAGCGGTTAAAAATGCAGAGGTGAAGAAAGGTTCAAGCGTTGCCATCTTTGGCGCGGGCCCTGTGGGGCTTTTAAGCGCAGCCTGCGCACGCCTCGAAGGCGCTGAACAGATATTTATGATTGATCACAACGATTACCGGCTGGCTTTTGCCCGGGATCGTTACGGCGTTATTCCCGTCAACTTTGACAAAGTGGACGATCCTGCGGCGTGGATAATCGAAAATACCCGCGGTAACCGGGGCGTGGATGCTGTTATCGATGCGGTGGGCTTTGAAGCGAAGGGAAGCATGACTGAAACCATCCTCACCAACCTGAAAATGGAAGGGAGCAGTGGTAAAGCGCTGCGTCAGTGTATTGCCGCTGTGCGCCGGGGCGGAACGGTAAGCGTGCCGGGCGTCTATGCAGGATTCATTCATGGCTTTATGTTTGGCGATGCCTTCGATAAGGGATTAACCTTCAAAATGGGGCAAACGCACGTGCATGCTTACCTGCCGGATCTTCTTGCCCTGATTGAACAGGGGCATCTTAAGCCTGAGGAGATCGTTACTCACCACCTTCCACTTGAGGATGCCGCCCGTGGGTATGAGATATTTGAGAAGAGGCAGGAAGAATGCCGGAAAGTGATACTCGTGCCGGGGATGCCTGCCACCAGCGCAACGCTATGAATTAAAAAGGAACGTCTCCCCGCTGCAGGTTTAGCGGGGGACTGACTCTCTTATTCTGCCCCAGGTTAAGTTTGAGATGTCTATGTCAGGAGCCAACTTAATTAATCTCCGCGAATCAGAATGTTATTGATGATATAAATGAAACCATTTTAAATCATTAATCTTAAATTAACGAAGCGTGAGAAATCTGATGATTGACCACATCTTATTTTTCGAAAAAATATTTACATCTCCTGTATTGGTTGCTAATATTTATCCTGCGGAACGCGCACCGGACTGCTATCTGAAATAGATAGTGTATTCGAGACGGTGTTAAATTCTAACACGAAGAGGATATTATTATGACTCAGCATCGTGGCAATTCCGGCAACTTTGCCGAAGACCGTGAAAAAGCTTCTGAAGCCGGTAAAAAAGGCGGGCAGCACAGTGGCGGTAACTTCCAGAACGACCGCGAGAAGGCTTCTGAAGCCGGTAAAAAAGGTGGACAGAACAGCCACCGCAGCTAGGCGGTAACGCAAGGGAATGCCGGTCAGCGACCCTGAGTTGCTGAACCTCAAAGCCTGCCTCACCGAATGGTGAGGCAGGTTTAAATATTTCCTGAAACTTATTTTCCTTCATTTTTTAATCTACAATGATTGCATTCACTTTCCCCTTAAGATTATTCCTAATCAATTAATTCCGCCTTCATGCTCCTCCTAATTTTAAATAGTCATCTAATGTTTATGATGATGCTAAATAATATTCAGACATGATGCCCCTACATCTCCGGAGAACATTATGACGATTAAGACGCTGGAAGATTTATTTATTCACGATCTGTCAGATATCTACAGTGCTGAAAAGCAAATCACCCGCGCCCTGCCGAAAATGGCTAGAGCTGCCATGGATGAAAAGCTGATTGCAGCATTTGAGCAGCACCTTGAAGAAACCCGCGGACAGATTGAGCGAATCGATCAGTTGGTTGAGAGTACTGAAGGCGTGAAGATAAAACGCATGAAGTGTCATGCCCTTGAGGGCCTGGCTGAAGAAGCACAGGAAATAATTGATTCGGTTGAGGCAGGACCCGTACGGGATGCCGGGTTGATAGGCGCCGCACAAAAGGTCGAGCACTATGAAATTGCTACCTACGGGACGCTACATGCACTGGCCACCAAGCTTGGATATGAGGAAGCGGCGCGCCTGCTGGCAGAAACACTTAAGGAAGAAAAGGCGACTGATGAAAAGCTGACCATCATTGCGGAAAAGCAATAGTTCGTGAGAGCCAGGCATTTCTGCATTTCGCGCTTTCCCATTAGTAGCAATGAATATGAAAGCTCGAAACGCGTATAAGAAGGGCTTCGTTAAATAATCAGGTCCCAGGC
The DNA here is from genome assembly GCF_900215435.1 of Candidatus Pantoea floridensis. Taxonomy (NCBI): domain Bacteria; kingdom Pseudomonadati; phylum Pseudomonadota; class Gammaproteobacteria; order Enterobacterales; family Erwiniaceae; genus Pantoea; species Candidatus Pantoea floridensis. The sequence continues at coordinate 4,213 of NZ_OCMY01000003.1, read as the reverse complement.
CCTTAACCCGGTGGCAGTCTGGATGGGGGGGACATTGCTAACCTGAGAGGTACACCATGACGAATGAAGAGAACTATCTGGCCTGGGTGAAAGATGCCCATGCGATGGAAAAGCAGGCGGAAAGCATGCTGGAAAAAATGTCCGGCCGACTTGAGCATTATCCGGACCTTAAGGCACGTATCGATCAGCATATTGAAGAAACGCGTTAACAGCAAGCACTTGTCCAGTCAGTAATTGAACGTTACGACACATCAAGCTCCACCCTCAAGGATGCGATGGGCAAGCTGTCGGCGATGGGACAGGCGATGGGCGGCATGATGGCTGATGATGAAGTGGTGAAAGGCGCCATCAGCGGTTACGTTTTCGAGAACCTTGAAATTGGTAGCTATACGTCGCTTATTGCCGCCGCAAAACTTGTTGGTGATGCTTAGGGCGTACGCATCTTTACTCAAATCCGCGAGCAGGAGATCGCCATGGCCGAATGGTGCCTGCAGCATCTTCCTGACGTGACGGAGCAGTTTATGATCCGCTCTGCCACGCCCGGTGTGGAAGCAAAAAAATAATCCTGTGTTCTTCTGCCCGCTCAAGGCGGGCATTTTTTCGTCCGTAATATACCGGTTAACAGGAGTGAGCAATGTTCAGACATGTAAAACAACTGCAATACACGGTACGCGTTGCGGGGCCTAACCCGGGGCTCGCTAATTTATTATTTGAGCAGTTTGGTGGCCCCCAGGGTGAACTGGCCGCGGCATGCCGCTACTTTACTCAGGGGTTGAGCGATGAAGATCCTGGGCGCAAGGACATGCTGATGGATATTGCCACGGAAGAACTGAGTCATCTGGATGATCATCAGTTCGCTGGTTGGTATGCTTAACAAGGGCGCTAAAGGTGACCTTGCAGAAGGTACCGAAAAGGAGGGCGATTTGTACCGAACCATTACCGGCAACGGTAACGACAGTCATCTTACCGCACTGCTTTATGGTGGAGGTCCTGCCTTAATGAATTCTGCCAGCGTTCCCTGGACCGCCGCCTATGTCGATAGCATTGGTAAAGTCACTGCCGACCTACGTTCCAACATGGCAGCAGAGGCGCGCGCCAAAATTCTGTATGAACGCCTCATCAATATGAGCGACGATCCCGGGGTGAAGGACGCGCTGCAATTTCTGATGACCCGGGAAGTCGCACATCAGATATCCTTCGAAAAGGCGCTTTACTCCCATCAGAATAACTTCCCGCCAGGGAAACTTCCGCCGATTTAAAAATACGCGGGTGTTTATTACAACATGTCCGCTGGCGGAGAGGTCAGGGGAAGCTGGAACTCTGATGAAAACTTCAGGTATATAGCCGATCCGTCACCCGCCGTTGACGATGGCGACGGAACGGCCAGCGTACAACTGCCAGCGAAACAGCAGGCGGCTGTTGATGCGCTTACGGCACGAATGGCTTCCGATCCGGAGGTAAACCCGGTAACGGGAACTGATATTGGTGCCGTCCCGCCGATTGAAAACGAAACCGTATCTCAGCGTCCTGTAAAAAAACCGTCAAAAAAATAGGGTCGTGCTACCCGGGCGTTCCTTACGGAGGATAGTGCATGCTGAATTTCATCAGGTCATTGTTTGGAAGTCCTGAAAAGCTCCTGTCAGTTCATTCACGGAGTGATATACAGGAGCTGTAAGAAGACGTGGAACGCGTTCTCATCAATGAAGATGGAAGGGCCTTAGTTAACACCCTGTGCAGGGAAGTACAAAGAGACTTTGCCCGTCACGTTGCCCCGCTTTGTAACGTCCTTAGGGGATATAATCCCGGACGGAACGCTGGCTAAGCCGTGAATATAATATAAAGGATCGGAAAATTTGCCTGCGTGCCTCGCTCACCTGAGTGAGTGAAGTCTCCCGATGTAACGCACTCTGAGCCTCCCATTGCGGAGGCTTTTTTCTGAGGACTGCTCCATCAGAGAAAGGTGTAAAATTCAGGGTTCCTGGCGAACCAGCGACTTAAAAGTATCGATGCAGCTGCCATGGATAGTCTTAAAATGTTTCGTTAATGAGCTTGCCCATTAATATGATTACGTCATCTATAGCTGATATGCCAGTGAGTATTTACTCATGACAATTCTGTTTTGACTGGTTGCGGAGACGTTGAGCCGCTTCAAGCGTAATCGACCTGGTGTAAAAATCGGCAGAGTTGGCTTTCATCTTCTCAAGTTCATAAAGAATGTTTTCACGACTAACCGGCAGGCCTGAGGCTATAAGTTCATTTACAGCTGTACCAATGGCTAGCTCGATAAGATTATTACGGTCTCTGGAGGAAGTCTTCATATAGTTGATCATATCAATTCGCTTTAAAATTAATTTACATCAAATCATAAACAATCTGAATAAAGGCGGGAAAATAGTAGGTACTTATATGCAATGAGGTCTTTGACACTTCTGGTTCAGACGGCAACGTATAGAGTCACTGTCATGGCATGGAATGCGTAACGATGCTGATGCCCAACGTGGCTGGCAACAAGAGTAGGTCGCTTATCTCAAACTTAACCTTAGCTGATAAAATGCGCTGCGCTTAATGAAGATTAAGAATCGTCCCAATTTAAATTAACTTCCCGTATATTCTTCAGGGTTTACTGCAGACACGAAAAGTATTGCTAGTATATAAAAAATAGTCAGCTACTCAGTGTTTCCATGTATTGTCATCTCTGTGGCTCCCGCTTAGGCGGGACTTTTTTTTAGAAAAAAACCGCCCCACAGGGTAAGGAAGTTTATTACTGCGGCTAATAGCGTGTTCACTCATTGAATCATAGAGCACACAGATTGGAAGAGCCATTTCCCGCACTGAATATACGTTACACCCTTTTATTTTGTAATATTATTCAGCTCCTGTTCAGGAGCAATGTTGTCTTATCTCATTTTATTCTTTCAGAAAACGCTGCATTTCATTGATACTGAATAAACTCGCCTTTAAAACTACTTGTTCATTGTCTCCGGAGAACATTTGCCGGGATGTACGAATGCTGCCGTCCTCCAGACACCAAGCAAACCAGACTGTTCCTGCAGGCGTACCATCTGTTCCACCTGCCGGCCCTGCATAACCGCTAACGGCAATTCCAATATCGTCACCAGAAAGGCGCTTAGCTCCACAGGCCATCTCTTTAACTGAAGCTTCGCTTACAGCTGAATGAAGCCGTAGTGTTTCTTCCGCGACGCCCAGAACCCTGTATTTTGCATGGTCGGTATAAGTGATGAATCCACAATTATAAAAGGTGGTGCTTTCTTTCGCAGCTGCCAGTGATGAGCCTATCCATCCAGACGTACAGGATTCTGCTGTAGTGATTGTCAGCCTTTTCGTCTTCAGCATTGCACCTAATTTTTCGGCGGCAATCTTCAGTTTGTTATACATAGCCTGAGTCCTGAAAATAAATATACTTAAAATTGTATCTAAAAAATCGCGAAGGTTAAGATTAATCCAGTCTTGTCATACCGCCCGTGAGGTGTATCACCTATTCCCAATATTGCTCATGTGAAGCCTAAAAATTATGCGTTTCAATAAGCGCATCTGCGGACAATAGCAAAAGGCCACTGCTCCATTTCAGCCTGTAACTCACTGTACTGCATTGGTCCATCATTAACCTTGTTGAAGCAGATTCCGGCGGAATATTACATAAGATCCGCTTCAGGCAAACAGTGGATACAGAATTACATCATTCGTACATTCCTACACGCCTAAGCGGAGGCGGGTACTTTTTCGCGAAATACCCTATAAGGCATACGCTCTACCTTCTGAATTGTAACCCGCTGATGTAGTAGGCATGTAAAAGCATTCTTTTCACTTCCCCCGAAAGTTAAAGGGAGTCTCCGGTTGCGGGTTTGCTTCGTTTAATGCCTAAAGCCGAATTTAGCCAGCGCCCCCTGACTCGACCCTATTGGCTATCCTTTTAGTTCGCAGCATCCTTTAACGGGAAGGTAATGATGAAAATGAAAACCAGTGACTTTTTTGTTCAGCGCCTGAAAGAGTGGGGCGTGACGCGCATTTACGGCTATCCGGGCGACGGCATCAATGGCGTGCTTGGCGCTATTCAACGCGCGGATAAAAAAGGAGAGGGAATTGAGTTCATTCAGGTTCGCCATGAAGAAATGGCTGCTTTTATGGCTGCAGGCCATGCCAAATTCACCGGAGAAATTGGCGTTTGTTTATCCACGGGGGGCCCGGGGCAACC